>JANNDN010000322.1:0-1781 GCA_031387795.1 Sphingomonas sp. | reverse complement strand
ACCAGGCTGGCGAGCATGATCGCGAAGACCATGATTCGAACGGGGACGCGGGACGGGTCGAGCCAGTTGGTCGCCCAGGTCGTGAAGGTCCACGCCCACCACACTGCAAGGAACAATATGGCAGCTTCGACCAGGCCCAGCCAACCGAAGTGCGCGAGCAGGAAATGCGATAATTGGGTGACCGCGAGGACGTAGACGAGGTCGAAGAACAGCTCGACGAAATCGACCGACACGTGCGCCGCGCCGGGGTCGCGGATGAGGCGCGCGCGTCGGCTCAACCAATTGGGCCGGCAAGGAAGGCGCCAAGTGCGGCGGCAACCGCCTCGGGCGCTTCCCACGGGGCGAAATGGCCGGCGTCGGGCAGGCGCTCGATGGTCAAATCGTCGACGAAGCGGTCGAGCCCGTCGAGCTGGATCGGGAGCAGCGCGACATCGCGCATCCCCCAGATGACGAGGGTCGGGACCTTGATCGCAGGCAGCGCGCGCAACGCGAAATCGGGGAGCGGGACCGTCACCCCGGTTGGCGGGACCACCAGCTTCGATGCCCGATACCAATTGAACATGGCGGTCAGCGCACCCGGCTGGCTCCAGTCGTCGATGTAGCGCTGGCGCTCCTCGCCGCTGACCTTCGTGACGTCGATATGGCGGGCGAAACTCTTCTCGTAGAACGTCTCGATGCCCATCGCCGAAATCGCGGCTTCCATCCCCGGCTCGCGGAAGGCGCGGATATATTGGCTGGCGGTGCGCTGGGCCTCGTCCTCGATCAGGCTTGTCTGGAAAATCGCCGGGTGCGGGGAATTGACGATTGCGAGCCGGGTGATGCGCGGATCGCCGCCGATCGCCGCCGCCCAGGCGATTGCGCCGCCCCAATCATGGCCGACCAGAGCGAAGTCGTCGATGCCGAGCGCGTCTGCGAGCGCGAAGATGTCGGCGACCAATATGTCGGCGGCATAATCCGCGACATCCTGCGGCTTGTCGCTGGCGCCGAACCCGCGCTGGTCGGGCATGATCAGGCGGAAGCGGTCGTCGAGCAGCGGCACCAGTGCGCGCCAGGTGCGGTGCGATTCGGGAAAGCCGTGGAGGAGAATGACCGGCGGCGCATCGTCCCGCCCCGCTTCGGCGACGTTGAGCGAGATCCCGCCCGACAATAAGACGCTTTTGGTTCGAACCGTCATGGTCCAAGCCCATAGAAACGATCATCGCGCGGGGAAAGCATGCGCCCACTGCATATCGGCATTCACCAATATAGCGTCGAGGGCGCGGTGCTGTGCTTCCACGAGATCATGCTTGAGGCGCAGCGGCGGATGGCGGTCGATGTGGCGCTCGGGGACAAGGCCGCTACTGACGTGGCGCGGCGGTCCGATTACGGATAGCTGACGGTGTTGGGAACCGCGGGGATGGGGATGAATTCCTCCTCGTCGCCGGGGACCAATGGGAAGCGCCGCGCCGTCCAGTCGCGCTTGGCCTCGTTGATCCGCTCGCGGCTCGATGAAACGAAATTCCACCACACGTGGCGCGGGGTCGCGAAATCCTGCCCGCCAAGGAGCATCGCGCGGCCTTGGCCGGTCAGGCGCGGAGTCGATCCCGGAGCGAGGACGTAGAGCGTGAACAGGTCGAGTGCCGCCCCGTCGAGCGCCAACTGGCCCTCGGTGGAGAGGATCGCGCGCTCGTCGGCCTCGCTGTCGATCGCGATTTCGCCGCCGGTGAGGACGAGGTCCGCGTAAATCGTCGGCGAATGGCAGGGCGTGCCTGCTTCCGCGCCCCATAGCCGGCCCATCAGCA
>JANNDN010000275.1:0-7880 GCA_031387795.1 Sphingomonas sp. | reverse complement strand
CCCGCGGTGGAGCAGGATGAAGGGCAGCCAGCGATCGATGTGGACGCGGCCGTGCGCGCCGATCGCCTCGCGCAGCGCGCCGCGCTCGCTGAACTCGGCGGCGAAGGGCGGCGGCGCCTCGCGCAGGGGGGCGCGGCTCATCCCACCAGCTCGCGGCTTTTCGCGGCGGTGAAGGTGATGAAGCGGCGCATCGCGTCGAGCTCGGCGGGGTCGGGCTCGCCGCTCCATTCGTCCATGAAGAATTTCTTGAATTCGAGCGCGATCGCGCAGCCGCGGCCTGGGAACCGCTCGTGGATGAAGCGGGTCTGCTCGCCCTTGCCCTGAAAGGCGATGTTCTCGCGCACGTCGAGGTGGCGGCCGTTGAAATCGAACCCGCGCATCGCCTCGATCAGGGGATCGAGCAGGAACGCCCACGCCTCGCGCGGCATCGAGAAAGTGCCGATGTTGATGTCCGGCGCCTTGGCTGGATCGGTGGGCGCGCTACCGGGTCCGTCGCGGCGGTGGTTGTAGCTGTGGACGTCGATCACGACGAAGCGGTCGTGCCCCGATGCGATGTCATCGAGCAGCCTGCCGAGCATCCGGTAATAAGCCGCGTGAATGGCGAGCGATTCCTCGACCAGCGCCTTGTCCGGCGCGCCGTTCCACACCTCGAGGCCCCAGCTCTGCTCGGGGGTTTCGTAGACCGCGCCGTCGACCCCGCGGTTGAGGTCGAATTCGAACCGCGAGCGGTGGACGATGATGTTCGTCGGCACGTCGACGATCGCCTGCCCGGTAAACGGATCCTCCTCGCGCAGCCGGTCGGAATCGCCGAGCTTCATCGCCGCCGCGACCTCTCCCCTCAGGTCGTGGCCGTCGTGGATCGCGGTTGCGATGATCGGTCCGGGTCCGCGGCGGCAGGTCCACCAGCGCTCGTGATCTTGCTCCATGCCGGTGAAAGCGTTTCGCGGCCGGTTCGGTTGCACCGATATTGAGCGCGCATAATTGCCATTTCGGCCCTTTCGGAGCGCCGCCCCGCGCCCTATGCAACCGCATATGATCACTCTGGTCACCGGGGCGGCCGGCTTCATTGGTTCGGAAACCTGCCGGGCGCTCCTCGCGCGGGGCGCGGCCGTGGTCGGGATCGACAATCTCAACGATTTTTATGACCCCGCACTCAAACAGGCACGGATCGAGCGAATCCGCGGCGAATTTCCCGATTTCATCTTCGAAAAGCTCGATTTCGCCGATGCCGGGGCGCTCGAAGAGCTGCGCGAACGCCATGCCATCGGCGCGATCGTCCACCTCGGCGCGCAGGCTGGGGTGCGGTTCAGCATCGATCATCCTGAGGTCTATGTCCGCTCGAACCTCGTCGGCCACGCGAATATCCTCGAGCTCGCCCGCCAGATTGAGACGTCGCACCTCGTCTATGCGTCCTCCTCGTCGGTTTATGGGGGCAATGTCACCCTGCCCTTTCGCGTCGAGGACCGCGCCGATCACCCGCTCTCGCTCTACGCCGCAACCAAGCGCGCCGACGAACTGCTCAGCGAGAGCTATTCCAGCCTGTTTCGCTTACCCGCGACCGGCTTGCGCTTTTTCACTGTTTACGGTCCGTGGGGACGGCCTGACATGGCGATGTACCTCTTCACCCGCGCCCTGTTCGAAGGCACCGCCATCCCGCTTTTCAACAATGGCGAGATGCGCCGCGACTTCACCTACGTCGAGGATATCGTCGCGGGAGTGCTCGCCGCGCTCGACCGCCCGCCCGCCGACGACGGCCAGCCCAAGGCCGGCGGGAGCATTGCGCCCCACGCGCTCTACAATATCGGCAACAGCCGCAGCGAAGAGCTGGGTCGGGTGATCGCGCTCCTCGAACAGGCGACCGGCCGCACCGCTATGCTCGAGCCTTTGCCGATGCAGCCGGGTGAAGTCACCGAAACCTTTGCCGATCTGGGCGCGATCGAGCGCGATCTCGGCTTCCGCCCGACCACCAGCATCGACGAGGGCATCCCGCGCTTCGTCGACTGGTATCGCGATTATCACAAGGTCCGCTGATGTCCGTCCCACCGCTCCTTTCGCGCCTGCGCATCCCGGTCATCGGGGCGCCATTGTTCATTATTTCCAACCCGCAGCTGGTCATCGCCCAGTGCACCGCCGGGATCGTCGGCAGCTTCCCGGCATTGAACGCGCGCCCGCAGAGCCAGCTCGACGAGTGGCTGCACGAGATCAGCGAGGCGCTGGCAGCGCACGATGCCGCCAATCCCGACCGCCCCGCGGCGCCTTACGCGGTCAACCAGATCGTCCATCGCTCGAACGACCGCATCGAGGCCGATCTTCAGACCTGCGCCAAGTGGAAGGTGCCGATCGTCATCACCTCGCTGGGCGCGCGGCCCGAACTCAACCAAGCGGTTCATTCGTGGGGCGGGATCACCCTCCACGACATCATCGACGACCGCTTCGCGCGCAAAGCGATCGAAAAAGGTGCCGACGGGCTGATCGCGGTCGCGGCGGGCGCGGGCGGTCACGCCGGACGCTGGTCGCCGTTCGCGCTGATCCAGGAAATCCGCGCCTGGTTCGACGGGCCGCTGATCCTCTCGGGGTCGATCGCGACCGGCGCCGCGGTGCTCGCCGCCGAGGCCGCAGGGGCCGATTTCGCCTATATCGGCTCGCCCTTCATCGCCACCACGGAGGCGCGAGCGAGCGACGAGTACAAGGCCGAAATCGTCGCCAGCAAGGCCGCCGACATCATCTATTCGGACCTCTTCACCGGGGTTCACGGCAATTACTTGCGCGGCTCGATCGTCAAGGCCGGGCTCGATCCCGAGGCGCTCGCCACCAGCGGCCCCGACGCGATGAAATTCGCGTCCGACGGGGCGGCCAAGGCGTGGAAGGATATCTGGGGATCGGGTCAGGGGATCGGCGTCATCGACCGCGTTCGCCCCGCCGGGGAACTGGTCGACCTGCTCGCCGACCAATATGCCGAGGCCAAAGCGCGGGTCTGCGGCTAGGCGCGGATCGCTTCGAGCGCGCGGCGCCAGCGATCGGGCAATGGCACCGGCCGGCGGGTCGAGCGGTCGACCAGAACATGGACGAAATGTCCCTCCGCGGCAGCCTCTTGCACGCCCGCAGCGAAAATCCCGATCCGGTAGCGCATGCTCGAATTCCCGATATGCTCGACCGCGAGCCCGACCTCGACTTCGCCGGGAAAGGCGAGCGACCGGGCATAAGTGCAGCGGGTTTCGACGACGAGCGCGATCGGGTCGCCGTGCACGATGTCGAGCAGCCCCTGATCGACCAGCCACGCGTTCACCGCGCTGTCGAACCACTGGTAATAGACGACGTTGTTGACGTGCCCGTAGGAGTCATTGTCGGCCCAGCGGGTGGTCTGACGGCGCCACACCCGGAACGCGTCGCGGCCGCTCACCATGCCGCCTCGTACAGCCGCCGCGCGTCGGCCTCGCTGATTTGGCACGGGTTGTTAACGAGTAACCGCTCCTGCTTCATCGCCTCCCCGGCGAGACGCTCCATATCGTCCTCCCGAATACCATGGTCACGGAGCCGCAGCTTGAGCCCGGTCGAGCGAGCGAGCCGCTCGAGGCCGTCAATCAGCGCGCGCACTTTTCCCTGCGTTCCGGCACTCGCGCAGCCCGGATCGACGATCGGCGCGAGCTCGGCGTAAAGTTCGCGCGCGGCTTCGCTGTTGTGCTCGAGTACCGGGCGCAGCATCAGCGCATTGGCCAGACCGTGCGGCAAATGATGGAGCCCGCCGAGCGGGTATGCGAGCGCATGGACCCCCGCCACGGGCGCGTTGGAGAAAGCAACTCCGGCAAGATTGGCCCCGAGCAGCATCGCCGTTCGCGCCTCGAGATCGTCCGGTTGATCGCAGGCGCGCTCGAGATTGGCGCAGAGCAATTTGAGCGCCTTGACCGCGAACACATCCGACAGCGGGTTCTTGAGCCGCGCCGAGGTAAAGGCCTCGACCGCGTGGACGATGGCGTCGATCCCGGTCGCGGCGGTGACAGCGCGCGGCAGGCCCAACGTCAGTTCGGGATCGAGCAGCGCGACGTCGGCGGTCAGTGCGCGCGCGTTGACCGCAAACTTGGTCCCACCTTCGATCGTGATGACGGAAATGGGCGTAACCTCGGAGCCGGTGCCCGCGGTGGTTGGAATGAGGACCAGCGGCAGCCGCCGGCCGGCCGCTCGCTCGACTCCCCAAATCTCCTCGAGCTCGTCGCTGGAACCCAACAGATAAGCGGCGAGCTTGGCCACATCCATCGGGCTGCCGCCACCGAAGCCGACGACTGCCACCGCGCCGATTGAACGGCCAAGCTCGACCGCGGCCAACAAGGTTGTGCGCGACGGGTCGGCCTCGACCTGGCTGAACACCGCGACGTCACGCCCGGCGGACAAGGCGTCGAGATAGGACCGGGCAAGCCCGAGCGAGAGGATCGTGTCGTCGGTGACGAACAGGCACGGGCCATCGGGCAACAGCGCGGGCAATTGCTCGTGCCCCGCTCCGCCGACGATCAGCCGCGGTCCGTAATGGAAGGAAAAGCCGTGCATCGCGACCCTCTTATGGGCGGTGCGGCGCTAATTCCACCTGAGGTCGCGCTCGAGCCGGCCCATCAGCGCGCGCGCCGGGCTTGGGGCGGGGACGGCTGCGCCCTGCCCCTCGTCGATCCGCTTGATCCGCGCGTAGAGGTCCGAGCTGGCGCCGATCAGCCGCCGCGCGGTGTCAGGCAGCTGGGCGATCACCGCCGGGTCGCTGACCTGCGCATTGCCCAGCCGGCGCTCGGGGCGCCGTCCCTCGATCAGCGGGATTTCCCCCGATTCGATGGCTCGCTGGGTTAGCAGCCAGGCGACGATATGCATGATCCGGGTGGTGATCCGGAGCGACTCGCAGGCAAAACCAACGCGCGCGAACGGCTCCAGAACCGCGCGTTCGTCGCGGCCGCAATCGTCGAAATAGGATCGCGCCTCGTCGGCGAGGAGCATCGCCTCGGTATAAAGCGAGTCGATCAGGCGCGAGTTGATCTCGACCCGCGCTTCCCGAGGTCCCGAATCGTTCATCGTGAGAGAGAATGCCATGGTTGCCTGCCGGTGGGAACGCTTGGGACCCGGCTTGGCAATCGCTGCGACGCGGATGTCCCCGCCTGGGACAGGCTCAAGCGCTGATGTCGGGGACGCTCGAATCGAGCAATTGCTGGATGCGGTCCTTGAGGCTGAGCTTGCGCTTCTTGAGCCGGGCGATTTCCAGCTGGTCGCCGCCCGCCTCGCGCAGGAGATGGCGGATGGCCTCGTCGAGATCGCGGTGCTCGGCGCGGAGCGCCTCGATCTCGGCCGCGAAGGCTGGCGCCGGATCGTCGTCGTTCATCGCGTTCACCCCTAGCGCATGGAGCCGCCGGCCAAAAGATGCCGGGGACGAGCGACGACCCGCGCGCAATCAAGGCCCAGCGCCACATCGGGACGAGACAAATATGACAATTCGTGATTTACTCGGGCTGCTGAAACGAACTGAAGGAGAGCCACCGATGGACAAGGGCCAGGTCGAGGAACTCGAGTCGAAGCATGTCGCGCTTCACGCGCTCATCGAAGAAGAAGAACACCGCCCCCATCCCGACGAAGACCTTCTCCACCGCCTCAAAAAAGAGAAGCTCAAGCTCAAGGACGAAATGGCCGGGCACTTCGCCGATTAAGGGGCGAATTTTCCACCTCGATCACTGACCGCCAAGGGACGCTCCGCGAGCGCCCCCGCGCTTCAGTCGTCGCGCGAGACGCGCTCGATCCGCTCGTGCTTCTCCTGCGCCTCGAGCGTCATGGTCGCGATTGGCCGAGCCTCGAGCCGGCGCAGCGAGATCGGTTCGCCGGTCACCAGGCAATAGCCATATTCGCCTTCGTAAAGGCGGCGCACCGCGCAATCGATCTTGGCGATCAATTTCCGCTGACGGTCGCGGGTACGAAGCTCGATCGACCAATCGGTCTCGCTCGACGCGCGATCGGCGAGGTCGGGCTCGCGCAGCGAGTCGACCTGAAGCTGCGCCATGGTCGCGCGCGACTCCTCGATGATCGCGTCTTTCCAGTCTTTGAGCCGCTTCAGAAAATAAGCGCGCTGTTCGTCGCACATGAATTCCTCATCCTCCGAAGGACGATAGCCCTCGGCAAGGATGGTGCGGTCGAAACATTGGAGTGATTTCCTGCCGTAAAGATCGGCTAGCGCAGTCGCCATAATGCCCTCCCCATACCGCCGTCCCGAAATACAAACCGGAACGGACGTGCTCGCTGCCGGCTACATTCGCGCCACCGCATGAGCCGAAGGCAAATAAGGCAGATATTCCCGAGCGTTAGTCCCCGAAAAACATCCTACCTCCCCGAGCGGAGCCTATAATTAGCCGCGGCGCCCTTAACAAGCGCTGACATGACCCAAGTGAAGAAATCGCCCTGCTGTTGCCGAGAAGGCGCAGCCGCGGGCGGTTGCGGCGGTCGGGCCGCTCGCGCATAGCGCGCTGGCAATGCGGATGCTTCTCACCAACGACGACGGCGTCAATGCGCGCGGACTGATCCTGCTCGAGAAAATCGCCCGGACCATCACCGACGACATCTGGATCGTGGCACCGGCCGAGGAGCAATCGGGGGCGGGGCATTCGCTGACCCTGACCGAGCCGGTGCGGCTGCGTCGGCACGGCGAGCGCCGCTTTTCGGTCACCGGCACGCCCACCGACGCGGTGATGCTCGCCCTCGCGCACGTCATGAAGGACCATCCGCCCGACATCGTCCTGTCGGGGATCAACCGCGGGGCCAATCTGGCCGAGGATGTCACTTATTCGGGCACCGTCTCCGCCGCGATGGAGGGCGCGCTTGCGGGCGTGCGCTCGATCGCGCTCAGCCAGGCCTATTCGCGCGAGGGGATGGGCGACACCGTGCCGTTCGCGGCTGCCGAGGCCTGGGCCGAGAAAGTTCTCCGCCCCCTGCTCGAGTTCGACGGCGGGCCAGGGACCCTGCTCAACGTCAACTTTCCCGCGCTTCCGCCCGACGAGGTCAAGGGCGTTCGCGTCTGCCGCCAGGGCCTGCGCGACTATGGCCGGCTGCGGATCGTCCAGCGGACCGACCCCCGGGGCTATGATTATTATTGGTTCGGGCTTGGCCCGATGGTCCAGACCCCCGGCCATTCGACCGACCTCGAGGCGATGGACGACGGCTTTGTCTCGGTCACCCCACTCTACCTCGATTTGACCCACGAGGAATCGCTGGCGGTGCTCCGCAAAAGTTTCGCGGCCACGCCCTAGGGACGCAGCCGCGGAAAAAATCTGCGGTGTCGAAGGGCTTAGCGGCCGCGTTCGCTCCCCGCCGACGGCATCGGATTGTTGGTCGCCTGGGCAAGCCACGAAGTCGAGGCATTGCACGACGTGGTGAATGTCTGGGGCAAACCGGCCTGGAACGGCGCGTTATAGGGAATGCATTCCTGCGCCCCGCCGACATTGAGGCAAAGCTGACCGCCCGCGATCTGCCAGGTACCCGGAACCACGTTCGAACCGGGGGTCACGATCCTGAGCGCTCCACCCGGATCGAGATAGAGGGTGTTGGTGACACCGTTGGTGGTCGCCTGGATCGGCTGACCGATCAGTTCGGCGCCGGGAGTCCAGGCGCTCTGGGCCCATGCGGTACCCGGAATGGCTGTAACGGCGGCAGCAGCAACAAGCCGGAGCACGAGACCTTTAGTCATGACGCTTACCCTTCAACTGGAGATGAACTTGCAAACGCGATCACGCGGGACTGTTGGGGCTGTTGCCGCCCTTTTTGACGACGAGGAAATAGACCAGAGCAGCGATCGCAACCGCGCCAATGGCGAGCAGCAGGGGGTCGAAATAGAGACCGCCGACCGGCTCAACCGGAGGTACCGGGATCGG
>JANNDN010000274.1:0-11173 GCA_031387795.1 Sphingomonas sp. | reverse complement strand
GTACCCTTCTTCGCCATCTCGGGCTCCGATTTCGTCGAGATGTTCGTCGGCGTCGGCGCCAGCCGCGTGCGCGACATGTTCGAACAGGCCAAGAAGTCGGCCCCGTGCATCGTCTTTATCGACGAGATCGACGCGGTCGGCCGCCATCGCGGTGCCGGCCTCGGCAACGGCAACGACGAGCGTGAGCAGACATTGAACCAGTTGCTCGTCGAGATGGACGGCTTCGAGGCCAATGAAGGCATCATCATCATCGCCGCCACCAACCGCCCCGACGTGCTCGACCCGGCGCTTCTGCGTCCCGGCCGCTTCGACCGTCAGGTGATGGTGCCGCGCCCCGATATCGACGGTCGCGAGCAGATCCTTGCCGTCCACATGAAGAAGGTGCCGCTGGCGCCCGACGTTGACCCCAGGGTGATCGCGCGCGGAACGCCGGGTTTCTCCGGCGCCGACCTCGCCAATCTGGTCAACGAGGCCGCGCTGCTCGCCGCGCGCAAGGGTAAGCGCCTGGTCGCCATGGGCGAGTTCGAGGAGGCCAAGGACAAGGTCATGATGGGCACCGAGCGGCGCTCGATGGTCATGACCGAAGACGAAAAGCGGATGACCGCCTTCCACGAGGCGGGCCACGCCATCGTCGCCATCCACGAGGCCGCGTCCGACCCCATTCACAAAGCGACGATCATTCCGCGGGGCCGCGCTTTGGGGCTCGTCATGCGCCTGCCCGAGCGCGACAATTACAGTTATCACCGCGACAAGATGTACGCGAACCTGTCGGTCGCGATGGGCGGCCGCGTCGCCGAGGAGATCGTCTTCGGTTACGACAAGGTGTCGTCGGGCGCGTCGTCCGACATCAGCTACGCGACCGGCCTCGCCCGCGACATGGTCACCCGCTGGGGCATGTCCGACGAACTCGGCCCGCTGCAATATGCCGAGGCCGACGAGGAAGTGTTCCTCGGCTATTCGGTCAACCGCCAGAAGAATATGTCGAACGAGACCGCGCAGGCGATCGACAAGGAAATCCGTCGCGTCGTCGAACAGGGCTATGAGCGTGCCAAGAGCCTGCTTAGCGAGCACCGCAAGGAGCTCGATACGCTGGCCCATGCGCTGCTCGAATATGAAACCCTGAGCGGCGACGAGATCAAGGCGGTCCTGGCCGGCGAGACGATCGACCGCGGCAGCACCAAGGGACCGTCGATCCCAGCCGCCGGCTCCTCGATCCCCAAGGCCAAACGGCCCAAGCCGGGGATCGGCGGCGCGGCCCCCGCCGGGGTCTGATCGCTTCACTCGGGGTTTACGGAGCGAACGCCACCGCCACATTCTGACGGCGCCTGCGACGGCCTCGGCCCGCGTGTCGAAGCCGTTCAGAACAATGCCGAAATTTGGCTTCCTCAAATTCGAAATGCAGCTAGAGAGCGCATCGTCGGGGGCGATTCGGGTGGAGGGAATGGTTCCAGTGAGACGAGCGGGATTGGTTGCGGGCGTGCTGGTGGCGAGCCTGAGCACATCCGCGCTCGCGGCGGTGCCCAGCGCCGAAGAATTCTACCAGAGCGCGATGAAGCTCAAGCGCAAGGGCGCGATCGCGATCTTCTCGCGCGGCGAGATCAAGCGACTGGTGGGCGAAATCAAGGTCGCCGGCGAGAAGGTCAAGGAAACCCGGCTCACGGCCGAGCGTACCGGCGGCAAGGGCCGCTATTGCCCGCCCAAGAACAGCCCGCGGATGGGCGCCGACGAATATCTGAAAGGCCTGTCCGCGATCCCCGCGCCGGCGCGCCGCTCGATCGACCTGGTCGAGGCGACGACCCGGATCCTCGAGAAGAAGTTTCCCTGCAAGGGTTAGCCGAGCTCGCCGACCGCGATGATCAGCAGGACGAACAGGCCGAGCACCATGACCGCGGCCAAAATTAGCGCGGCCGTTCGCCACAAGGCGCCCCACCAGCCGAGCGCATACGCGCCCGACAATTGCCGGAAGATATGGACTGGCGGAATCAGCAGGAGCGCCGCGGCGAGGCTGCCCGCTCCGGTATAAGCGAGCACGCTCCCGAGCACGATCAGGAGCGACATGAAGCTCAGGGAATAGGTCACGAAGACGATGTGATCATAGAGCCTGAAGCGGCGGCTGAACGGGAACAGCAGCCACAGGAACGGCACCGACAACGGAATCAGCGCCCAGCTCCATTTATAGCTGTTGGTCTTGACCTTGTAGAACAAAAGCTGGGGGTTCTGCCGCGCCTTTTGATAGGCCCGCTCGATCCACGGAATCGAGCTTCGGAACGTCACCGTCTCGCCGGTCACCACTCCCTCGGTCAGCCCTTTTCCGCGCAGCGCCCGGATAACTTCGAGTCCCGCTTGTTCCTCGCGGATCTGCTCGTCGATCGGGGCGGTGGGTTGCTTCGCCGCCGCTTGCTGGGAGCGGGTCCGAAGCAGCGCCTCAAGGCTCGCCTCCGAATTGCGTTCCGCGGTCACCAAATTCTGGCGTGACTGGTCGTTGATGGTCGGGCTGAGCTCGCCGGTCGCGCTGACCACCGCGAACATCACGAATACCGAGAACAGAAACAAGGCGATTGGCGAGACGAAGCGCGCGCGCTGGCCGTCGATATAGTTGCGGGTCAACTCGCCCGGCCGCCACGCCAGCAGCGGCAAGGTGCGCCAGATCTTGCCCTCGAAATGCAGCACTCCGTGAACGAGGTCGTGGAAAAAGGCGCCGAGCGTGCGATGGACATGGCCGCGCTGACCGCAGGCATGGCAATAGTCGCCAACGAGCGGGGTCCCGCAATTGAGGCACGCACCCTCGTGGGTATGGCCGTCCTCGGGAAGGCGGCCGGTCGCGGGTTCGGCCGCTGTGGCGAGGGCCCCGCCAAGCACCACGTCGCCTGCTGCATCGATCTCGTTCATGGCCGACCCCCGGCGCCCATTCTGGCGCGGCTATCGCGGCGATGCTAGCCCATTGACGATGCGCAGGATCGGACTTCTCGGCGGCAGCTTCAACCCCGCGCACCGCGGGCACCGCCGGATCAGCCTCGGCGCGCTCGACGCGCTGGGCCTCGACGAGGTGTGGTGGCTGGTGTCGCCGGGCAATCCGCTCAAAATCGGGGCGCGCGACATGGCCCCGTTCGAGGCCCGCCTGGCATCGGCCGAAGCCATGGCGAAACGGGCGCCGATCCGCGTCACCGATATCGAGCGCAGGCTCGGCACGCGCTACACCATCGACACCGTCAGGGCGCTGAAACGCCTCCACCCGCGGGATCACTTTATCTGGTTGCTTGGAAGCGACACGCTGCCGGATTTTCACAAATGGCGCGATTATAGGAACTTAGCCCGAATTCTCCCGATTGCGGTGGTGCCAAGGGCGGGTTATGATCGCGCTGCCCACGCGGCGCGCGCGATGGGTTGGCTCAGGCGGTTCGTCCACCCTGTGAGCCAGGCCCGGAGATGGACGGACTGGAGTGCACCGGCGATCCTATTCCTTCGCCTGCCACCCGACCCGACCTCCGCTACGGCCATTCGCGCGCTCAATCCCGACTGGCATCGCCAGCCGCACGCGCATCGGCATCAACTTACCGGGCGCCCAACCAGAAAAACCGAGGAGACCTCTTGACCCCCCAGATCGCCCAAAAGGCCGGCCTCGCCGCCGCCTCCGTCAAAGTCCGTGCTCCGGTCGACGTCGATGATCTTCACCGGCTGGTGATGGAGCTGCTCGACGACGATCAGGCGCAGGAGGTCGTCTCGATCCCGCTCGCCGGCAAGTCAAACATCGCCGACCATATGGTCATCGCCTCGGGGAGGTCGACCCGTCAGGTCGCGTCGATGGCGAACAAGCTGGCCGACCGGATCAAGGAAAAATTCGGGCGAATCGTGCGCATCGAGGGTTTGGCCGCAGCCGACTGGGTATTGATCGATGCCGACGATGTTATCATCCACCTGTTCCGGCCCGAGGTAAGGAATTTTTACAATCTCGAGCGCATGTGGGCGTTTGGCGATGAAACGGGAGCCAACGCCGCAACCGGCGGATGAGGATTATGCGGATATTGCTGCTTCCTCTGCTGACTTTCCTGGCGCTGCTGGCGCAGCCGGCGGCGGCTGCCTCGTCGCCCAGCCTGACCCGGCTCGAGCAGCAGCTCCAAATGATCGCCGGGACCAAAAGCGCCGACGTCGGGGTCGCGGCGCTCGACCTCAACACCGGCGAAACCGTCAGCATCAAGGGCAACACGCCTTTTCCGATGGCGAGCACGGTCAAGATCGCGGTCGCCGCGCTCTATCTGTCGCAGGTCGAACATGGGCGCCGCTCGCTCGACGATACGATCGCGGGCGTGAAGGCGCGGACGCTGATGGCGCGGATGATGATCCACAGCGACAATCGCGCCACCGACCTCTTGCTCAACGACCTCGGCGGAGCTCCGGCTTTGCATATTTGGCTCGCCAACAACGGCGTCAGGGGCCTGCGCGTCGATCGTAACATCGCCCGGCTGCTCTCCGACAAGCGCGACCTGTGGGACGAGCGCGATTCCTCGACCCCGGTGGCGATGGTCGACCTGCTGCGCCGGATTTACCGCGCCGAGCTGATCGCACCGTCGAGCCGCAACTATCTTCTCGACCTCATGGGTCAGTGCCAGACGGGCAAGAACCGGATGCGCGCGCTGCTGCCGTTCGGAACCCCGGTCGAGCACAAGACCGGGACCCTCAACGGCTACACCAGCGACGTCGGCTTTATCACCATGCCCGATGGCCGCCGGATCGCGGTGGCGATGTTCGCGCGTGGCGGCGCCGACCGGCCGCGCACCCTCGCCGAGACTGCGCGGGTGATCTACGACGGTTTCCGGACGATGTTCACCTGGCCGTTCGGCACCGTGCCCGCCGCCGCGCGCTAGTGCTCCTTCACATCGTTGCGCGGGGGAAGATCGGGCGCTCGCCCGAGGCTGACCTCTTCGATCGCTACCTTCAGCGGATCAGCTGGCCGACGCGGCTGACCGAGCTTCCCGAGCGCGCCGGCAAGATGCCCGATCCGGTGGCCAACGGCGTTACCGTCGTCCTCGACGAGCGCGGGGCGGCGCTGAGCTCAGTCGAACTCGCGAAATCGCTCGAGAGCTGGCGCGACGGCGGCAAGCGCGAGGCGCGGTTCCTGATCGGGGCGGCGGACGGCCATGACGACAACATCCGCTCGTCCGCGGACTTGCTGCTCTCATTCGGCCCCGCGACCTGGCCGCATCTGCTGGTCCGGGCGATGCTCGCCGAACAATTGTTCCGGGCGGTGTCGATCCTCGCCAACCATCCCTATCATCGATCGGGATGACGACGATCCGCGCCACGCTGCTGCTCATTCCGGCTCTGGTGCTGCTGGCGGCACCGTCGCCGGTCCCCGATCCGGGTGCCAAGGCGATGACCGTTGCGGTCGCCAGCGCCGAGTTGAAGGCGGCCGAAACGCGCTCGGCCGGACTCCGGCGGGCGGCCGAACGAGCGGCCGGGACGCTCGCGGAAATCCGCACCGCCCAGAGCGCCGCGGCGAGCGACCTCGAAACCACGGAAGCGCGGATCACTCTGACCGAACTAAGGTTGGCCGAGACCGAACAAGCGGTGATGGCGGCCCGGACGCGCCTCCGTTCGGCGCAGCGGCCGGCCTCCGCTTTGCTCGCTGGACTGGCGTCGATGGCACGCCGGCCACCGCTGCTCGCGATCGTCGATGCGAACGGGGTCGACGAGATCGTCCGTGCCCGGATCCTGCTCGATTCGACCATGCCCGCGATCCGCCGCAAGGCGAGCGCCTTCGCCGCCGATCTCGAGCGTCTCGACCGGCTGGCGCTGGTTGCCCGGCAACGGCGGGCCGAGCTGTCTCGAAGCAAGGCCGACCTGATCGGCCGGCGGCGGACGTTCGCGGCGCTCGAGCAGCGCGCACTCGATCTCACCGCGAAGACAGGAGGCGCAGCGCTCGAGGCCCAGGATGAAGCGCTTGCGGCGGGTGATTCGATCGACCGCCTGCGCGCCGATGAAGCCGCGACCCGGGCCACCCGCGCCGCGGCGATCGAGCTGGCCCGCGGAGCACCGGTCCCGCCCCGCCCGGGCTCGGCCGACGGACCCCTGTTTCGCGCGCCTTTCGCCTTTCAGCTACCGGTTGCGGGCGAGGTCACCCAGGGCCTCGGCGCGGTCGATTCGAACGGGGTCCGGTCGCGCGGGCTGAGTATCGCCACGCGGCGCGGCGTCCCGCTTGCCGCCCCGGCGTCGGGGACGGTGCGCTTCGCCGGGCCGTTCCGCGGCTTCGACGGGGTCCTGATCATCGATCATGGTGGCGGTTGGGCAAGCCTGATGGTCAACGCCGCTTCGCCGCTCAAGGCGGGCCAGCGGGTGGCGATCGGCGATCCGGTCGGCCGCGCGCTGGGACCACTGACGCTCGAACTGTCCCGGAACGGGAAACGCTACTCCCCCGCCCTCATCGCAGGTTCATCTCCACCGCTGTCAAAACGGCGCAAAGGCGGGTAAATGGCGTTCGCGAACAAGAATGCCTGATACCGCGCAAATTTCATGCTCGAGGACAAGGAAATGATGAAGAGCTCCAGGTTGCTTCCGCCGCTGGCCCTGATCGGGGCACTCGCTCTGGTGCCGATCACCGCCAGCTCGTTCGCAGCCGCGGACACGACCAATTATGAAGAGCTCGAGAAGTTCATGAGCGTCTACGAGCGGGTCAAGTCCAACTATGTCGAGAAGGTCGACGACCATACTTTGATCAAGGGCGCGATCGACGGCATGTTGTCGGCGCTCGATCCGCATTCCTCTTATGTCGAGGCGTCGGACTTCGACCAGCTGCGCTCGACCACCGACGGCAATTACGGCGGTCTCGGGATCACCGTCGGGATCGAGGACGGAGCGGTCAAGGTCATCGCCCCGACCGAGGACACGCCGGCGTGGCGCGCCGGGGTCAAGGCTGGCGATTACATCACCCATATCAACGATGAGCTGATGTACGGCCTGACCCTCGACGAGGCGGTCGAAAAGATGCGCGGCGACCCCGGTACGTCGATCAAGGTCTCATTGGTCCGGCCCGGTCGCGACAAGCCCTTCGACGTCTCCATGGTGCGCGAGCGGATCGAGCTCCGCCCGGTCAAGTGGGAGGTCAAGGACGGCATCGGCATCGTTAACATCAATACTTTCACCGGCAACGTTGCCGACCAGACCAAGTCGGCGCTGATCGCGATCGACAAAGCCACCGGCGGCAAGCCTTTGGGCTATGTCGTCGACCTGCGCTCGAACCCCGGCGGGCTGCTCGATCAGGCGATCGAGGTCAGCGACGCCTTCCTCGAAAGCGGGGAAATCGTCTCGCAGCGCGGCCGCGACAAGGGCGACATCGAGCGTTATTACGCGCGTCCCGGCGACATGGCCCATGGCCTGCCGATCGTCGTGCTGGTCGATGCCGGCACCGCTTCGGCCTCCGAAATCGTCGCCGGAGCGTTGCAGGATCACCGCCGCGCGCTGGTCATGGGGGTCAAGAGCTTCGGCAAGGGCTCGGTCCAGACCGTCGTCCAGACCGGCGCCCAAAGCGCGCTGAGGCTGACCACCGCGCGCTATTACACGCCGTCGGGCAAATCGGTTCAGGCGGGCGGGATCGATCCCGACATTCTGGTGCCGCAGATCAGCGACGCCGATTACAAGAGCCGCCGCGTGGTCCGCGAGGCCGATCTGCGCCGCCATTTGCTCGCCCAGGCCAAGGTCGAGGACCGCTTGCTCGAGGCCGATGTGACGACTGACCCGCGCTTCGCCGCCAAGCCCGAGGAGCTCAAGAACCTCGGGATCGACGATTTCCAGCTCGATTATGCGCTGAAGACGATCAAGCGCGTGGCCGGCCCGCTGCCGCTCAGAGCGACGATCGCGGCGAAGGGCATGCGCTGATCTGGCGATGAGCAGCAATCCCGACGAAATCGAGGGAACGCCCGTCACCGGGGACGCCAGGGTCGCCGGCGCGGGCCGTCTGCTCGCCATTTTGCTCCCCGCCGCGTTGCTCGCCGGTGCGCTCGGTTCGCAATATGTCGGCGGGCTCTTCCCGTGCGAGATGTGTTACTGGCAGCGCTGGCCGCACGGCGTGGCGATCCTCCTCGGGGCACTCGCTTTCACCGCCCCGGCGACCTCGTCGCGGTCGCGCAACCTGACCCTCGCCGCCGCGCTCGCGATCGCGATTTCGGGCATTATCGGGGTCTATCACGCCGGGGTCGAAACCGGGATTTTTGAAGGCTTTACCACTTGCACCGCGCTCGCCACCGGCGGCTCGACCGAGGACCTTTTGCGCCAGATCACCCAAGCACCGCTGGTGCGCTGCGACCAGGTGCAATTCAGCTTCCTCGGCCTCTCCATGGCCGGCTGGAACGCGCTGATTTCGCTCGGCGGGGTAGCGGCGATTCTGTGGCTCGAGCTTCGCGGCAGGCGCCGATGAGCGGCTGGAAACCGGGCGAGGGACGCGCGGACCGCGCCGCCATGGTGCGGGTCGACCAGGCCGGCGAATATGGCGCGACGCGGATCTATGCCGGCCAGCTCGCGGTGCTGCGCAACACCGCGCCCGAGACCAAGCTGATCGCGCGGATGGCGGCGCAGGAGCAGCGCCATCTCGTGCGGTTCGACCGGCTGATGGCCGAGCGGCGGGTGCGCCCGACCGTGCTTCGCCCGCTGTGGGACGTGGCCGGTTTCGCTCTCGGCGCGGCCACCGCTTTGATGTCGGAGAAAGCTGCGCTCGCCTGCACCGACGCGGTCGAGACCGAGATTGATCGCCATTATGGCGCGCAACTGGCCGAGCTCGGCGACGACGACCCCGAGCTTACCGCGACCATCGCCGAATTTCAGGCGGAGGAAATCGAGCATCGCGACACGGCGCGCGAGGCAGGGGCCGCCGAAGCGGTCGGCTACCCGCTGCTGACAGCGGCGATCCGTGCCGGATGCCGGGCGGCGATCGCTTTGTCGAAACGGATTTGAGGAACCAGTGCGGGGTCTCGCCCGCTTGTATCTTTTGGAAAGGACGGCGGACGTGACGATGAGAAAGCTGACCAACGCCGCGGTTGCGGGAGCGATGCTCCTGACCGCCGACTTCGCGATCTTCCCGCTGGCCGCGCTGGCCCAGTCGTCAGCTCCGGCGGAGATCATCGTTTACGGCAATGACCCGTGCCCGCGCTCGACCGACGACGATATCGTGGTCTGCTCGCGGCGACCCGAAGAGGAGCGCTACCGGATCGCGCCCAATCTGCGGCCCAGCGGCACCCGGCAGGAGCGCCAGTCCTGGTCGAGCCGCTCGGAAGAATTGAAGACCATCGGCGCGACCGGCATCGGCGCCTGCTCGCCGGTCGGACCGGGGGGCCAGACCGGCTGCCTGATTCAGGACATCGAGCGCGGCAAGAAGCAATATGAGGAATCGACCGAGCAGGGGTCCGCTCCCGAGCAGTGATTTGCCTCAAGTCGCTGATGCGGCACTGAAAACTTGACTTCGCGCCATGCGAACATAAAGTGAACGCATGGCGCAGTTGAAGATCCGCGAAAAGCTGGCGATTCTCGCCGACGCGGCCAAATATGACGCCTCCTGCGCCTCATCCGGAACGTCGAAACGCGACAGCCGCGGGGGCAAGGGCGTGGGCTCAACCGAGGGCATGGGAATCTGCCACGCATATGCGCCCGACGGTCGGTGCATTTCGCTGCTCAAAATCCTGCTCACCAACAGCTGCATCTTCGACTGCCATTATTGCATCAACCGCAAAAGCTCCAACGTCCGCCGCGCGCGCTTCACGGTGGAGGAGGTCGTTCACCTCACGCTCTCGTTCTACAAGCGCAATTATATCGAGGGGCTGTTCCTCTCCTCGGGCATCATCCGCTCGTCCAATTACACGATGGAGCAATTGATCGAGGTGGCTCGCAGCCTCCGCGAGGACCATGATTTCCGCGGCTATATCCATTTGAAGACGATCCCCGACGCCGACCCTGAGCTGGTGCGTCAGGCGGGGCTTCACGCCGATCGCGTCTCGATTAACGTCGAGCTTCCGACTGAAAAGGGTCTGGCAGCACTTGCGCCCGAGAAAAGCGGCCTTCGGATCGAAGGCGCGATGCGCGACATGAAAGGCGCGATCGACGAGGGCAAGGACAACCGCAAGCGCTTCAAGAGCGCGCCCAAATTCGCGCCCGCCGGTCAATCCACCCAGATGATCGTCGGCGCCGACGCCGCGGACGACAGCGCCATCGTCGTCCGCGCCAGCCAGCTCTACGACCGCTTCGGATTGCGCCGGGTTTATTATAGCGCCTTCTCGCCGATCCCCGACGCCAGCGCGGTATTGCCGTTGAAACGCCCGCCGCTGATGCGCGAGCACCGACTTTACCAGTCCGACTGGCTGATGCGCTTTTACGGCTTCAAGCCCGCCGAGGTCGTGGCCGCGACCGACAACGGAATGCTCGCGCTCGACATCGACCCCAAGCTCGCCTGGGCGTTGAAGTTCCGCGAAAACTTCCCGGTCGACGTCAATCGCGCGCCGAAAGAGCAATTGCTGCGCGTTCCGGGGCTCGGGACCAAGGCGGTCGGGCGCATCTTGAGAAGTCGGCGCTGGCGGGCGATCAGGCTGGAGGATGTCGCCCGGCTGACCGTCAGTATCACCAAGGTGCGCCCGTTCATCATCACTGCCGATTGGCGCCCGACCCTACTCACCGACCGCGCCGATCTGCGCGCGCTGACCCGGCCTAAAGTCCAGCAATTCGAACTCTTCGCGGCCTGAGCCGTTGGGCCACTCGAGCAGGAGACGACCAGCATGGCACAGGACATTTTCGATCGACTGAAGCAGGATCACGACCGGCATCGCAAACTGTTGGCGCAATTGTTCGCCGCCGACGCCGATCCCGAGAAGCGCGAGCGCTTGTTCGAACGGTTCAAGGTCGAGGTGACCGCGCACGCCGCGGCCGAAGAAGAGACGCTCTACGCCACCATGCTGGCGCGCACCGAGCTGCGCCACGACGCGGTCCATTCGGTCGCTGAGCATAAGGAAATCGGCGACCTGCTTCAGGCGTTGACCGAAGCGGACGTCCACTCGGACGGGTGGCGCGCCGAATTCCACAAGCTCGCCGATCGCTACACCCACCATATCGACGAGGAAGAGGAAGAGATGTTTCCCGCCGCCGCCGAGGGCTTGAGCGAGGAAAAGATCACCGAGCTCCGAGCCTTGTTCGACAAGCGCAA
>JANNDN010000252.1:0-3063 GCA_031387795.1 Sphingomonas sp. | reverse complement strand
GAGGTCAAGCTCGAGCCCGCTCCGTCGCACACGATCGCGGGAGAGCTTGGCTATGGCACCGGCCAGGGCGCGCGGCTCGAGGCGAGCTGGAGCGACCGCAATTTCTTCAATCCCGAGGGCGCGCTGACACTGCGCGGGGTTGCGGGCACGCAGGAACAATTGCTCGGGGTCCAGCTCCGCCGCAGTAATTTCAAGCGCCGTGACCAGGTGCTCAACCTCGTCGCTTCGGTGTCGAACCGGAAATATGACGCCTATCAGGCCAAGACCGCACTGCTTTCCGCCAACATCGAGCGCCAGAGCAATTTCATCTGGCAGAAGAAATGGACCTACACTGGCGGCGTGGAGCTGCTCGCGACCGACGAACAGGGCGCGTACAGCAGTGACGGGATCAAGAGCACTCGCACCTTCCTGATCGCAGCGGCCCCGTTCAGCCTCGGCTATGACGGCAGCGACAGCCTGCTCGACCCCAGTAACGGCTTCCGGCTGTCGGGCCGGGTGAGCCCCGAAATCAACGCCCACGGCGGTGCCCGATATTATGGGCGGATGCAGTTCGACGCGAGCGCCTATCGCCCGGTGTCCGATCGGGTCGTGGTCGCGGGGCGGGTTCGTTTCGGCACGATCCTCGGCGCCACCACCTTCGACATCGCGCCATCGCGGCGATTCTATTCGGGCGGTGGGGGATCGGTCCGCGGCTATGGCTATCAGCAGCTCGGCCCCAAGGATGTGGACGGCGGTCCGGTCGGTGGCCGCGGGCTCGCCGAGTTCGGGCTCGAAGCGCGCATCCGGCTCGACCGCTTCGGCGGCAATTTCGGGATCGTGCCGTTCCTCGACGGCGGCACTCTGAGCGACAAAGCGGTGCCCGATTTCAGCAACTGGCGCTTCGCCGCAGGCCTTGGCGCGCGATACTATTCGAGCTTCGGGCCGATCCGCGTCGACGTCGGTGTCCCGCTCAACCGGCAGAAGGGCGACGGACTGGTCGCGGTCACCGTCAGCCTCGGCCAGGCCTTCTAGCCGCGATGGCGGAGACCATCGTCGAGCGCGGGAGCGACAGCGGGGACGGTCCGCAGCGGATCGTCATCGTCCGCGACTGGAAGCGGCGCCTGCTCAATGAGCTGTTCGCATTGTTCATTGCGCTGTTGTTGTTGCTCGCCGGTGGCCTTGTCCTTCTCGACACCGCGCCGGGGCATCGTTTCATCGTCGACCGGCTGGCGAAGATCCAGACCGCTTCGGGCCTCAAGTTTCGGATCGGGCGGATCGACGGCTCGATCTTCGGCGCCGCCAGGCTTCGTCATGTCCGCGTCAGCGACCAGCAAGGCGTGTTCCTGACCTCGCCCCAAATCGACCTCGACTGGGCGCCCGCGGCGTGGCTCAACAATAGATTGTCGTTCGACAGCATCACCGCGCAGCGGGTCGACCTCGTGCGCCTGCCGCGGCTCAAGCCGACCGGCCGGAAGGGGCCGATCTTGCCCAATTTCGACGTCAGGATCGGCACGCTTCGGATCGACCGGCTGAACATCGGGCCCGGCGTCGCGGGCAAGGCGCGCAGCGGCCGCGTGGTCGGCAGCGCCGACATCCGCTCGGGCCGCGCGCTGGTCGATCTCAAGGTCGCGCTGGCGGGCGGCGGCGACAAGATCAACCTCAAGCTCGACGCCGAGCCCGACCGCGACAAATTCGACATCGAGGCGCGGGTCGCGGCGCCCGCCGACGGGGTGGTGCCCGCGTTGCTCGGCCTCAAGCGCAAGGTCGAATTCATCGCCAGCGGCAACGGCAGCTGTAGCCGCTGGCGAGGCCGGGCCGCGCTCGACCTCGCCGACCGACCGACGCTGCGACTGGCATTGGGCGCGGACAGCGGTCGCTACCGGCTCCAGGGCCGCTGGAATCCGGCGCAGTTCGTCAAGGGCAGGTTCGCCCGCCTGACCACGCCGGTGGTGATGCTCAAGGCCGACGGTCGGATCGACGCGCAATTGCTGTCCGGATCGTTCACCGCTTCCTCGCCGCAGCTTCGCGCCGTCGTCCGCGGAGGCGTCGATCTCGGCGAAGGGTCCTATCGCGACCTCCGGCTGGGTGTCGATCTGATCAAGCCCGCGGCGCTGTTCCCCGACATGCGCGGGCGCAATGTGCGGATGGTGTGGACGCTCGATGGCGCGTTCGACAGCGCGGACTATTCGTACCGCCTGACCTCGCCGCAGGTGCAGTTCGACGACACCGGCTTCATCGACCTTCGCGCCGAGGGAGCGGGGCGGCTGAGCGGCTGGCCGATGCGGGTCCCGATCCGGCTGACCGCGCGAGCGATCACCGGCATCGGCGACGTCGCCGGGGCGATCCTGGCGCGGCCCAGGATCGAGGGCTGGCTGGCGGTCACGCCCAAGCTCGTCCGCGGCGACAATCTCAAGCTCACTTCGGCCAGGATCAACGGCAAGATCTCGATCCTCATCGACCTCGTCACCGGGCGCTTCGAAATCGTCATGTCGGGGACGATGAAGCGCTATCTCATCCCCGGCCTCGGCATCGTCGACGTGATGACCGACCTCAAGGTCGTGCCGGGTCCAAGCGGGCACGGGAGCCTGGTGGTGGGCAAGGCCAAGGTCTGGGTCCGCCGTCTCGACAATCAATTCTTCGCCTCGCTGACGCACGGCCTGCCGCGGCTCGAAAGCGACCTGAGGCGCGGCAATGACGGCATTCTCCACCTCACCAATTTGCAGCTTTATTCGCCCGGCTTGCGGCTCTCGGGATCAGGCTATCGGCGCCGCGATGGCACCTTCTACATCACCGCCAGCGGGCGGCAGGCGGACTATGGCCCGCTCAAGCTGATCCTCGACGGACCGATCGAGAAACCGCGCATCGATCTGCTGCTCGCGCGGCCCAATGACGCGCTCGGCCTGACCAATGTCCGGCTGCTGCTCGCGCCGATCGCGGCCGGGTTCGACTATCGCGCGCAGGGCGGCTCGCGGCTGGGACCGTTCACGTCGCACGGCCAGATCCAGCTGCCCAACGGCGCGCCGACGATCATCGCCATCGCCGCGCTCGAAGCCGGCGAGGCCCAGGCCAGCGGGCGCCTGCGCT
>JANNDN010000148.1:0-1604 GCA_031387795.1 Sphingomonas sp. | reverse complement strand
CGGATGGCAGTTCCGAGATCGGCGGCGGTGGCAAATCAAGCGAGGAATCGCGCACCAGTCTACCGTCCGCGAGCGCCTGAGCGAACAAGGCATCCATGCGGCGAACGCCCTCGGCCATCAAGACATCGACCCGCTCCCCGTTCTGCACGCTGAGCGTAAATCCGCCGACAATCTCGTTGTCGGGTCCGTGGCGGGCGATGAAGCGCGCGCGCGCCGGCCCGCCCGGATAGAGCCGCTGCAACTGGACTTCGGCAACCAGGATGTCGGCGGCGCCATACAGGTCGAGCAGGTTGCGCCACCAGCCGCGGCCTGGCCGGACCGTCTGCGCCGCGTTGATCAGCAACGGATCGACCCCCATTCCGCTGACCCGGACATAGTCGATCGGGCTCTGGTTGGTGCGGAATTGCGCCCAGGCGCGCTGCCAGCCGTTGCGGACCTCGACCGCGGTCGCGGTTCCCCCGGTGACCAGAATGGGCATCACCAGCATCGGGATCGAGCGGCGGATCTCGCCCCCCTCGACGCCCAGGAACGGCGCCGCGCGGGCGCGGTCGAACTGGATCCCGAGATCGGCAATATAGCGGTTGGGTCCGGTCTGCTCGCGCTCGACATTGATCGCGCTGACGATCCCGTCGAGCGTCGAATCGGGCAGGTTGGGGGCTTGGCTCAAGGGCTGGCCGTGGGTCTTGGCCCAGAGCTTGCGGAAACCTTCGCGCTGAGCGACCCGCCAACCGCCATAGCGCGCGCTCATCGGGTCCTTGCCCCCGACATCGACATGGATGCCCCCGATCTCGAGCGTGCCCGAACTGTCGATCGGCAGGATCCCGCGTTCGCCGCTCTCGAGCTGGGCGTGGACCACCGCCCCGCCGCCAGCCAGCGCCAGAGCGAGCAACAGTCCCAGGATCATGAGGGGTCGGCGAAGCATTGGCGGGTCTTTTGGCGACAACGGCGTGGAAATCCAAGCGGCTTGTCTCTAGTGGCGCGACTACGATGAGCGACAAGCCCCTCACTTACGCCGATGCCGGCGTCTCGATCGATGCCGGAAACGCTCTGGTCAAGGCGATCGGACCGGCAGCGCGCTCGACCTCGCGCCCGGGGGCAGACGTCGCGCTCGGCGGGTTCGGCGGGCTCTTCGACCTCAAGGCGGCGGGCTATTCCGACCCGTTATTGGTCGCGGCCAACGACGGCGTCGGGACCAAGCTGCGCCTCGCCATCGACGCGCGCCGCCACGACGGCGTCGGGATCGATCTCGTGGCGATGTGCGCCAACGATTTGGTGGTCCAGGGCGCCGAGCCGCTCTTCTTCCTCGATTATTACGCCAGCGCGAAGCTCGACCCCGAAGTCGCGGTCGCGGTCGTCGAATCGATCGCCGAGGGGTGCCGCCAGGCGGGCTGCGCGCTGATCGGCGGTGAGACCGCGGAAATGCCGGGCATGTATGCGGCCGGGGACTATGACCTCGCCGGCTTCTGCGTCGGCGCGGTCGACCGCGACAAATTGCTCACGGGCGAAGCCATCGCGGCGGGTGACGTCATCCTCGGGCTGGCCAGCTCTGGAGTGCATTCGAACGGTTTTTCGCTGGTCCGCCGGATCATCGAGCGCGAGGGCTG
>JANNDN010000229.1:0-2401 GCA_031387795.1 Sphingomonas sp. | reverse complement strand
ATCCGCGAGAAATTCCAGGGCATCCGCCCGGCGCCCGGCTATCCCGCCTCACCCGACCACTCGTTGAAGCCAATGCTGTTCGAGATGCTCGGCGGCGCTCCGGGCGGGGTGTCGCTGACGGAAAATTTCGCGATGTGGCCGACCAGCTCGGTTTCGGGCTTCTACCTCGGCCACCGCGACAGCCAGTATTTCGGGGTCGCGCGGATCGGCCCCGATCAAGTCGCGGATTACGCCACGCGGCGCGGGATCGACCTCGAACAGGCGGAAAAGTGGCTTCGGCCCAATCTCGACTAAGCGCGGTGTCCGGACTAGCGCGGTTCGCGATGCACCACCTCCTTGCCTTCATTCTTCTATTCCTCGCCGCCGCGCCCGCCGCGGCGCAGTTTGAGCGACTTAACCAGCCGCCGACGCAGGCGCGCTCGAACGCGATCACGCCCGAGCTGGCGGTCAATGCCCGCGCGGTTCCCGGGGGCCGCGCCGAACTTGCGATCTTCATGCGCGTCCGCCCCGGCTGGCACGGCTACTGGCTCAATCCGGGCGACGCGGGACTGCCGATGAGCGTCGAATGGGAGCTTCCCGACGGCTGGTCGGTCGGGCCGTTACGCTATCCGGTGCCGCACCGGCTGCTCGTCTCGGGGATCGTCAATTACGTGTTCGAAAGCGATTATGCGGTGCTGACCACGCTCGCGGTGCCGACGGGCGCGACCGGGAGTCAGAGAATCGCGGCGGAAATGCGCTGGCTCGCCTGCACCGAGACCATCTGCGTGCCCGAACAGGGGCGCGTCGAGCTCGTCGTTCCGACCGGCGGGATAGCCACGCCCGACACGCGCTTCAACGCATGGCGGCAAGCGTTGCCGCGGCCGATGAGCAGCGTTGCTCACTTCGAACGATCGGGGGACGCGGTGCGGATCGCGGTCCCGCTGCCCGCCAGCGTCGCGGTCGCGGAGCCCTATTTCTATCCCGAAGCCGACGGCGCGATCGATTATTCGGCCGAGCAAAGGTTCGGCCGCGACGGCGACCGCCTGATCGCCGAGCTCAAAGCGGGCGACGATCCGCCCGCCGAATGGCGCGGGGTACTTGCTTATGGTGACGGGCAAGGGTTCGAGATTCGCGCGATTCCCGGATCGGTAAAGGGCGGCGGCGAATCGATTGGCGGGGTGGCGCGGATCAGCCTGCTCACCGCGATCCTCGGCGCTTTGCTTGGCGGATTGCTGCTCAACCTCATGCCGTGCGTGTTCCCGATTCTGGCGATGAAGGCGCTGCACCTTGCGCGCGCCGGCGGGGACGAGCGCGAGGCGCGTCGTGACGCATTGGGCTATGCTGCTGGCGCGGTCATTGGCACCGCAGGTCTGGGCGCGATCCTGCTGCTCATTCGAGCGGGCGGGAGCAGCGCGGGCTGGGCGTTCCAGCTCCAGGACCCGCGGACCACCTTGCTGCTGCTGCTGCTCGCCACCGCGATCACCCTCAACCTGCTCCGAGCGTTCGAACTGCCCGTGCTAGGCGGAGAGGCGAGCCGGGTCGGCAGCTTTGGCACCGGCGCGCTCGCCGCCTTCGTCGCCACCCCCTGTTCGGGACCGTTCATGGGCGCGGCGTTGGGGGCGGCGCTGCTGATGCCCTTGTGGGGATCGGTGGCGGTGTTCGCGGCGCTCGGGCTCGGCCTCGCGCTGCCGTTCGTCGCGGTGGCGTTCGTGCCAGGGCTCCGGCGCAGATTGCCCAAGCCCGGGCCATGGATGGCGCGGCTCCAGCGCTTCCTCGCGGTGCCGATGGCGGCGACGGTCGTGGCCTGTCTGTGGCTGATTTATCGCCAAGCGGGCGATGGCGCCCTCTTCGACGCACTCGTCATCCTATTCTTCTTTGTCGCCTTCATTGCCAGCTACGGTGCGGCCCAAAGAGGTTACTTCGCGCACGGTTGGATCTGGCTCGGGCTCCTTGCCCTGTTGGTGCCCTATTCAGTCTTTACGTTCTCGGCTAATTCCACAGCGCGATCGCGGGAAATTGCGGACGGCAAGCGTTGGAGCCACGAAGCCGTTCGCGAGGCACAAGCCGCCGGCAAGCCCGTCTTCGTCTATTTCACCGCGGACTGGTGCCTGACGTGCAAAGCCAATGAAGCGGCGGCGATCGATCGATCGGCGACTATCGCGGCCTTCCGCGAGGCGGGCGTGACGACACTGGTCGGCGACTGGACCAACGGCGACCCGGCAATCGGCCGCTTCCTTGAAAGCCAAGGCCGGGCCGGGGTCCCGCTCTACTTATGGTACGCTCCCGGCGCCGCGCAGCCCGAGGTGTTGCCGCAAATCCTGACGTCCTCGATGCTTATCGAGCGGGCGCGGGCTCGGCGCTGAACACCCGTTCCCCCGCGACCCAGGTTTCGAGAACTTTTGTCCGCGCCAGGACCTGCGCA
>JANNDN010000222.1:0-10294 GCA_031387795.1 Sphingomonas sp. | reverse complement strand
CGATCGGCCTAGCCGCCGAGACCGCCCCCGGCATCGCGGTCAATTCGCAGTTTCTCGACGGCCTGCCCAGCGACGAGGCGGCGGGCGAGATCGTTCGCCGTGCTGAAACGGCGGGCTGGGGTGTCGGCAAAGTTCAATTCCGGCTGCGCGACTGGGGGGTATCGCGCCAGCGCTATTGGGGCACGCCGATCCCGATCATCCATTGCGACGCGTGCGGCGCGGTGCCGGTGCCGCGCGCCGAGCTTCCGCTGATTCTGCCCGAGGATGTCAGCTTCGATATCCCAGGCAACCCGCTCGATCGCCACCCGGTGTGGAAGCATGTCATCTGTCCCACTTGCGGCGCCGCCGCCCGCCGCGAGACCGATACGCTCGATACCTTTGTCGATTCGAGCTGGTATTTCATCCGCTTCGCCAGCCAGCCGAAGGACCGGCCGTTCGACCCGGCCGAGGCCGCCGAATGGCTCCCGGTCGCGCAATATATCGGCGGGGTCGAGCACGCGATCCTCCACTTGCTCTACGCCCGCTTCTGGACCCGCGCGCTGCAGCAGCTCGGCCAGCTTGAATTCGCCGAGCCGTTTCGCGGGCTGTTCACGCAAGGCATGGTCACCCACCTCACTTATCGCGCCGGTGATGGCAGCTGGCTCAGCCCGGGCGAGGTCAGCCAGGACGGCGACGACTGGATCCATGTCGAGAGCGGTCATCCGGTGACCACCGGCCGGGTCGAGAAGATGTCCAAGTCGAAGCGCAACACGATCGACCCCGAGCCCATTCTCCAGCGCTACGGCGCCGACGCCGCGCGCTGGTTCATGCTCTCCGACAGCCCGCCCGAGCGCGACCTCGAATGGTCCGAGGCCGGGATCGAGGGCGCCGCCCGCTTCGTCCAGCGGGTGTGGCGGCTGACGATGGGCGCGGTCACCGTCGCCGGCGAGGATGAGCCGCTCCGGCGCAAGGTTCACAAGGCCATCGCCGGGGTCACCGAAGCGCTCGACGCGCTCCAGTTCAACAAGGCCATCGCGCTGCTCTACGAGCTTACCAGCGCGATCGAGAAGGCGCCCGCGTCGGCCGCGCGGCTCGAAGCAATCCGCAACCTGGCCCAGTTGATCGCCCCGATGGCCCCGCATCTGGCCGAGGAATGCTGGTCGGCGCTCGGCCAGCGCGGGCTGGTGATTGATTCGGGCTGGCCAGTCCATGATCCGGCGTTGCTGATTGAGGATGAAGTGACCATCGCGATCCAGGTCAACGGCAAGCTGCGCGACACGCTTGCCCTTCCCCGCGGTCTCGACCGCGCCAAGCTCGAGGAAGCCGCGCTCGCGTCCGCCAAGGTCCAGCAGCAGCTCGGCGATGCGGTGCCGCGCATGATCATTGTCGTCCCCGACCGCCTCGTGAACATCGTCGCCTGATGCGCCTGCTCGCTCTTCTGGCGTTCATCTTGCTCGCGGGCTGCGGACTGAGGCCGCTGTACGGCGGACTCGGGGGGGAATCGATCTCGTCGACTCTGCGCACGGTGTCGGTCGCTCCGATCGAGGGACAGTCGGGCTGGCTGGTCCGCAACAAATTGCGCGACCGGCTGAGCGCAGATGAAGGCGACGATCGCACCTATCGCCTGGTCGTCACCCTCGACGACAATCTCACCGCCTTCGGAATTCGCGGCGACCGCGCCGCTACCTTCGAGCGCCGGACTCTTCGCGCCCGCTACCAGCTGATCGAATCGAAGACCGGCGCGGTGCTGCTCGATGCCACCGCCGGTTCTGACGCGGGGATCGACATCGTCAGCTCGGAATATGCGACCGTCGCTGCAGAGCAAAGCGCGCTCGAGCGCTTGTCGGACCAGCTCGCCGATCAGATCGTCACCCGCCTCGCCTTGTTCGCCTCGCGCACCGGCGCGGCCAAGTGAAGATCGCCAAGGGAGCGATCGGGCGGCTGCTCGACCGGCCCGACGAAGGCACCCGCTTCTACCTGTTCCACGGCCCCGACCAGAGCCAGTCGCGCGCGCTTGCCATGCGCCTCGTCCAGGGGCTCGGCGCGGACCGTTTCATCGTCATCTCGAACGCGATCCGGTCGGATCCGGCGTCGCTGGCCGACGAAGCGGGTGCGCTGGCGCTGTTCGGCGGCAAGCGGGTGATCTGGATCGAGCCCGCGGGCGACGACATTCTCGCAGGGGTCGAAGCGCTGCTCGAGGCGCCCGCGCTCGAAAGCCCGGTCGTGGCGATCGCGGGAACGCTGCGCAAGACTTCCGCTTTGCTCAAGCTGGCCGAGGCTTCCAGCCTGGCCGCGGCTTACATCTCCTATCCGCCCGAGGGCGAGGAGGCGGAGCGGATGGTGATCGAAGTCGCGCGCCGCTTCGGGCTCAAGGTTGCGCCCCCGATCGCGGCGCGGATCGCGGCGGCGTGCGGGAACGACTCGGCGATTGCCGCGCAGGAGCTCGACAAGCTGGCGCTTTACATGGGGGCATCGCCGCAAGCCCCGAAGGAATTGGACCATGACGCCATCGACGCGGTCGGGGCGGACGTGGCGGAAGGCGATTTTCTCCGCCTCGCCGACCTCGCGCTGAGCGGCAATCTCCCCGCGCTGGTCGATGAGCTCGGCCGGCTGCCGGCGCTCGATGCGCAGGCAATTCCGGCGGTCCGCGCGCTGCAGCGGCGACTGCTCATGCTGGCCCCCGCGCGGGCGCGGGTCGAGCAGGGCGAGCGGCCCAATGCCGTCATGGCGTCAATCGGGCGGACCATGTTCTGGAAGGACAGAGCGGTCGTCGCGGTGATGCTCGAACAATGGACCGCGGGCGCGATCGCGAAAGCCTCCGAGCGCAGCGGCGCGCTCGAAAAGGAACTGATCTTCGGATCGTCGCCGCAAGCCGAAGCGCTGGGCGAGGAACTGATCGCGGTCGCCCGCGCCGCGCGCCGCCGCTAGATCGGCTCGCCGCTCAACCGCTGACAAATGAGGTCGAGCTGGTCGAGCGACGAATAGGCCAGGCTGACTGTCCCTCCGCTGCCTTTGTGCGCGACGCTGACCCTGAGGCCGAGCAGGTCGCTGAGCTGTCGCTCGAGCGCCGCGAGGTCGGCGTCCACCGGCTGCGCGGTTGTGGCCGATGCGGGCAGCGAAGAGCCGCCTTTGGAGGCCCGGACCGCCTGCTCGGTTCGGCGCACCGACCAGCCTTTGCCGATGATCGAGCGCACGATCTGTTCGGGATCGGCCGCGGTGGCGACGGCGCGCGCATGCCCCATACTGATATCGCCTCGCAATAGCGCGGCGCGCACAGCCTCGGGCAGATCGAGCAGACGAAGCAGATTGGCGATGTGGCTGCGCGACTTGTGGACGACCCGCGCAAGGCCTTCCTGGGTGTGGCCGTGGCGCTCGATCAGCTGGCGATAGGCTTCGGCCTCCTCGAGCGCGTTCAGATCCTCGCGCTGGACGTTCTCGATCAGCGCGACTTCGGCGACTGCGGCGGGGTCGAGATCGCGGACGATCGCCGGGATCGCGTGGAGCCGCGCCTTCTGCGCAGCGCGCCAGCGGCGCTCGCCGGCGATGATGATGAAATTGTCCCCGTCGGGCCGGAGCAGGATCGGCTGGAGAACGCCGCGTTCGGTGATCGATCCGGCGAGTTCGGCGAGCGCCGATTCCTCGAATCGGCGCCGCGGCTGGTCGGGATTGGGGCGAATTCGCGCGACTTCGATCTCGAGAACTCCGCCGCGGCCTTCGCTGGCCCGCTCTCCGCCGCCACCGCGCAGGGGCGCGCTGTCGCTCATCAACGCCTGAAGCCCGCGACCGAGCCCTTTCGCCTGGCCGCTCATGCCGCTTCCGCGACCTGCGGGAGTCGGCCGATAAGCTCGCGAGCAAGCCGGACATAGGCCGCCGATCCCGGACATTTCAGGTCGTAAATCAGCGCCGGCAGTCCGTGGCTCGGCGCTTCGGACAGCCGGACGTTGCGCGGGACCACGGTGTCGAACACAGTCGGCCCGAGGCAGGCGCGAACGTCGTCCGCGACCGCCTGGCTCAAATTGTTGCGGCGATCGAACATTGTCAGTGCGACTCCCAGGATCGACAGATCGGGATTGAGGGCGCTGCGGATTTGCTCGACGGTCTTGAGCAGCTGGCTCAGCCCTTCAAGGGCGAAGAACTCGGACTGGAGCGGGACCAGCAAATGGCGCGCCGCGACCAAAGCGTTGACCGTGAGCAGTCCGAGCGATGGCGGACAGTCGATGATGCAGATATTCCACCGGCCCGGTGGCGTGGCGTCGAGCGCCTGGGCGAGCTGATGCGCGCGCCGCTCCATCGCGACCAACTCGATTTCTGCGCCCGACAGGTCGACGGTGGCCGGCAGCAGGTCCAGCCGCGGGACCCGCGTCGGAACGATCGCATCGACGACCGCCGACCGCCCGATCAGGACATCGTAGCTAGAGCGCACCCGCTGCGAGGCGCCGACGCCAAGGCCGGTCGACGCATTGCCCTGCGGGTCGAGATCGATGAGCAGGACTTTCCAGCCGATCGCAGCCAGCGCGGTGGCGAGATTGATCGCCGTCGTGGTCTTGCCCACCCCGCCCTTTTGATTTGCGATGGCGATCCGGATCATCCGATTCTGGCCTTCACATCCTGTGCCATGATGATGAACGAATCCACATCGGTGACACTCTGTTTCACGTGGAACGAACCATGCCACTCACGGCGCGCCGCCGCCAGTTCGATTCGCGCCGATTTGCCCTTCGGGAACAGGAACCGCGTTTTACTTGTGGAAAAAGACTGGGATAAGTGAAGCAGACGGTCGAGCGCAGTCACCGCCCGGGCGGTCACGACGTCGAATGATCCCCGCACGCGTTCGGCCTTCGCCTGGATCACCTCGGCATCGAGTTCGAGCGCCGCCACGACTCGCCTCAGGAAATTGGCGCGCAGAGCCCGGGGCTCGATCAAAGTGACCTTGCCGGCGCCGATACAGGCGACCACGACACCTGGCAGTCCGGCCCCGGAACCGACATCGGCCCAAGTCGCATCCGAATTCGGAACGAATCGCAATAATTGCGCGGAATCAATGACGTGGCGCGTCCAGAAAGAGCCGATCGTTCCACGTGAAACAAGGTTCTGGCGCGCATTCTCGGCAACCACCATCCGCTCATACTCGCGCAGGCGTTCGAGCGCGCCGGCGGTCACGAGACGCCCGCTCACCTCCGCCAGATCCATGGTCAAGCGGCGCGCCGCCGGCTCGTCGCGACGTGCAGCGCAGCCAGGGCCGCGGGGGTAATGCCGGCGAGCCGCGATGCCTGGTCGAGGGTCTCGGGACGGCTTGTGGACAACCGCTCGACCATCTCGGCCGAAAGACCCGGGACCAGGGCGTGATCGAAATCCGCCGGGATTCGCACCGCCACGTCCTGTTGGATCGATTCCCACTCCCTCTTCTGCCGCGCGACATAGGGTTGATACATCCGGTCCGCCTGCCCTTCCGCGGTGTCCGCCCAACCCGGACTGTCCCGAGCCGCGAGGTGGGCCTCGATCGCCTTCTGCCGCCGTTCCGAAACACAGCCCGCCAGGATTGCGTCGCGACCGAGGCGCGCCACTGCATTATCGGCCCGCAGCGAAAGCCGATATTCTGCCCGCGCGGTCATCATCCGATAGGGCTCGCTGACCCCCTGAAGCGTCAGATCATCGACCATCACCCCGATATAGCTGGTGCGGCGGTCGAAGCGGACCTCGGCCAGATCGAGCGCCGCTGCCGCCGCGTTGAGACCAGCGACCAACCCCTGTGCGCCGGCCTCTTCATAGCCCGTCGTCCCGTTAATCTGCCCGGCCAGAAACAGGCCGTCGATGTCGCGGACCGCCAGCGTTGCGTTGAGCCGCCGCGGATCGACATATTCATATTCGACCGCATAGCCGGGGCGCACGATCTCGACCCGCTCGAGTCCCGCGATGCTGCGCAGGAAGTCTCGCTGTATGTCGGCGGGGAGCGATGTCGAAATACCGTTGGGATAGACCAGAGGATCATCGAGACCCTCGGGCTCGAGGAAGATCTGGTGGCCGTCGCGGTCGCCGAAGCGCTTCACCTTGTCCTCGATCGAAGGGCAATAGCGCGGTCCCCGCCCCGCGATCGCCCCGGCGAACAACGGCGAGCGATCGAAGCCTGCGCGAATGATGTCATGCGTGGCGGCGTTTGTCCGGGCGATCGCGCAATGCAGCTGGGGCTGGTCAACTCCGTCGTCGAGCGCCGACATGGTCCAGCGCCCGGCGTCGCTCGGCTGCTCCTCCAGACGGGCCCAATCGATCGTTCGACCGTCGAGCCGCGGTGGCGTTCCTGTCTTGAGCCGCCCCTGGCCAAGCCCGATCTCGCCAATCTGCCGGGCGAGCGCGATCGACGATTGCTCGCCCCGCCGCCCCCCGGCAACCTGCTCATCGCCGACAAAGATGCGCGCATCGAGGAAAGTCCCGGTGGCAATGACCAACGTCCGGCAGGCAATGGTCCCGGCACTGGTCTCAACTCCGGCCACCGCGCCACCAGCGATCCGCATACCCTGGGCCTCGGCGACGATAATCTCGACACCTTGCTCCGCGACCATCGCCGTAACCGCCGCCCGATAAAGCTTGCGGTCGGCCTGGACCCTGGGGCCGTGGACCGCCGGACCCTTGCTTCGGTTGAGCATCCGCCGGTGGATCGCCGAAAGATCGGCCGAGCGGGCCATCAGCCCGTCGAACACGTCGAGTTCGCGCACGAGATGGCCCTTGCCGACACCGCCGATCGACGGGTTGCACGACATCTGACCGATGTCCTCTGCACGGAAGGTCACGAGCCCGACCCGCGCACCGCGCCGCGCCGCCGCAGCCGCGGCCTCGCACCCGGCATGGCCGGCGCCGATTACGAGAACATCGAACATCGCCGCGCCCCTAGCCGATAATCACTCGCGCGAGAACGGCGTTCCACGTGGAACATCACTTCCCGAGGCAGAAGCGCGCGAACAAGCCGTCGAGCACATCCTCGATGCCGGCGCGGCCCGTGCAACGGTCGAACGCGGCCCGGGCCGCGCGCAGCAATTCGGCCTGGATCGCCGGATCGCGCTGATCGACCGCTTCGGCCAGCGCATCGCGCGCCTCGGAGATCGCCGCGGCCTGCCTGCGGTTGAGCGCGAGCACGTCCTCACCCGGCATCAGCGAACGTCCCATTGCAACAATCGTCGCGATCAGTTCAGCCATGCCATCACCGGTCAGCGCGGACACCGGCACACTTCCCGCTGGTCCGACTCCGGCGATGTCAGACTTGGCGTGAACGAGGACCGCCTTCCGATCGGCAGGGATGCGGTCCCGCTCACCAAGCCACAATATGATGTCCGCTCGCTCAATCTCCGCTGCTGCGCGTTCGATCCCGATCACCTCGATCGAGTCTGCCCCGTCGCGCAGGCCCGCCGTATCGGCGAACACGAACGGGATTCCCGCGATTGCCAGCGGGATCTCAACGACGTCGCGCGTGGTCCCCGCAATCGCGCTGACGATGCTCCGATCGATACCGACTATGGCATTGATCAGGCTGGACTTTCCTGCATTTGGCGGACCTGCGGCGACGACCCGGACACCCTCTTTGAGAGGCTCCACGCGCGGCCGCTCGAGCCATTCTCCAAGCTCCCCGGCAAGCGTTGCGGCGGAGGCGGCAATGCCCGTCTCGGCCACATCATCGTCTTCCTCGGCGTAATCGATCGCGCGCTCGGCCTCCGCCGACAGCATCACAACGCGCTCCGACCAGCCTTCGAGCAGTCGGCGCAGCCCGCCCTCTGCCATCCGCAGCGCGGCGCGGCGCTGGCTTTCGGTTCCGGCTTCGAGCAAATCGGCGAGCCCCTCCGCCTCGGTCAGATCGATGCGGCCGTTTTCGAGCGCACGGCGGGTGAATTCTCCGGGCCTCGCCTCGCGCAATCCCTCGGCCCGGCCGAGCGCGGCGAGCACAGCGTCAACCACCGCCCGCCCGCCATGGCAATGCAACTCGACCAAATCCTCGCCGGTCGCGCTCGCGGGGGTGTCGAACCTCAGCACCAAGGCTTCATCGAGATGCTCACCGCTGACGGGATCGCGGAGAATTCGGACCATGGCCATTCGCGTTTCGGGCAAGTCCCCGGCTAACGCCAGCGCCGCCTCACGCGCTTGTGGCCCGCTGATCCGGATTACCGCGATGGCCGCCGGCGGACGCCCGCTCGACAATGCGAAAATGGTCTCGGGCATGCGCCCGCTCCTTTAGACGGCGCTTGCCACCGCGGGCCACCCCAAGACCGGAGCGACATGGTGATAGCCGTCCCAGATCATCTTGGCGGCAACCCACAGAATGACCGCGAGGCCGACCCAGCCGATCCACCGGTAACGCTCGATATAACGGGCGATGAGATTGGCCGCGATGCCCATCAATGCCACCGCGAAGACCAGCCCGACGATTAGGATGCCCGGATGCTCGCGCGCCGCGCCCGCGACCGCCAGGACATTGTCCAGACTCATACTGACGTCGGCGATGGCCACGCCCCAGGCGGCGGCGGCGAAACTCTTTGGCGCGCTCAGTCCGGAATGCTCGTCACCAGCGATTTCCTCCGATCCCGGAGACAGTCCACGGGAATCGCGCAACTCGCGCCACATCCGCCACGCGACCCACAGCAGAAGCAGGCCCCCGGCCAGGATGAGCCCGACAATCTGCAGCAATTGCGTGACCAGCAAAGCGAAGGCGACCCGCAGGACCAGCGCGGCGATGACCCCGAGCAGGATGACCTTGCGCCGTTGCTCGGGCGGGAGTCCGGCGGCGAGCGCGCCGACGACGATCGCATTGTCACCGGCCAGAACGAGGTCGATGAGCAGCACCTGGACGAATGCGGCGAGGACCCCGGGTTCACCGATGTTGGAAAAATCGCGGACGATCGACGTCCAGATTTCCGCGGGTCCATTCAGTCCCGACGCGACGGTCGCGCCGGCCAGTATCATTCCATCAATCACGGTTGCATCCATCATCGCCTGACTTGGCCTAGCCGAGGTTGAGAGCGGTCCTCAACCCAAGCACATGTTCGCCCCCGACCCAGCCCTCGTAAATCATATTGCCGGCGACCCAGAGAATGACCGCGAGCCCGATATAATTGATCCAGTGATAGCGCTGAATGAGCTGCGCCACGTAACTGGCGGCAAGGCCCATGAACAAGACCGAAAAGGTCAGTCCGATAAACAGCAGCGCGGGATCTTCCCGAGCGATCGAGGCAACGAGCAGGACGTTATCGAGACTCATGCTGAGGTCGGCGATGGCGATCTGGATCGCGGCCTGGAGGAAGGTCTTGGTCTGCGGAGGCCCCTCTATTTCCGCGGTTTCGGGATCATCGGCGATGATCGTTTTGGTGGGGCGTAGTTCCTTGATGAGGTTGTAGGCGACCCACAGAAGGAGCAGCCCCCCGGCGAACACCAGTCCGGTAATCTGCAGCAGCTCGGTGGCGAGCACCGCGAAGGTGATGAGGAACGCGAGCGCCATTCCCACGCCGAGCAACAGCACCTTGCGACGCTGCCGCTCGGGGAGCCCCGAGGCGAGCGACCCCATGATCACGACATTGTCGCCCGCCATGGTCAGGTCGCCGATGATGATCTGACCCAGCTTGCCCATTCCGGTCGTCGTGAGAACAGCCGAAAAGTCGAGCGGGGGAAACCCGGGGAACGCCATCGCGGGCGCCTATTGATTCATGCTGGCGAAGAAATCCTCGTTCGACTTGGCATCCTTCATCTTGTCGAGCAGGAATTGCATCGCGTCGATCGTGCCCATCTGCATCAGGATCCGGCGCAGCACCCACATCTTGGTGAGGATCGCCTGGTCGACCAGCAACTCTTCCTTGCGGGTGCCCGATTTGCCGACGTCGAGCGACGGGAAGATACGCTTGTCGCTGACTTTGCGGTCGAGCACGATTTCCGAATTGCCGGTGCCCTTGAACTCCTCGAAGATGACCTCGTCCATCTTGGAGCCGGTATCGATCAGCGCGGTGGCAATGATCGACAGCGAGCCGCCTTCCTCGATGTTACGCGCGGCGCCGAAGAAGCGCTTGGGCCGCTGCAACGCATTGGCGTCAACGCCGCCGGTCAGCACCTTGCCCGAGCTCGGCACCACCGTGTTGTACGCACGGCCCAAGCGCGTGATCGAGTCGAGCAGAATCACGACATCCTTCTTATGCTCGACCAGCCGTTTGGCTTTCTCGATCACCATTTCGGCGACCTGGACGTGGCGCTGAGCGGGCTCGTCGAAGGTCGAGGAAATGACCTCGCCCTTCACGCTGCGCTGCATGTCGGTGACTTCCTCGGGCCGCTCGTCGATCAGCAGGACGAT
>JANNDN010000197.1:0-2130 GCA_031387795.1 Sphingomonas sp. | reverse complement strand
GCGCTCGGTCTTTCCGATCCAGGATTTCGCCGGCACCGCGCATCTCGACTTCGACCATTACGTCCTCGAGCATCCCAAATATGACACCGACGAGTGCCGCCAGCGCGGGCTGACCTATGCCGCGCCGATGCGCGTGACGCTGCGTCTCACCACTTTCGAGATCGATCCGGAGACCGAGGCCAAGTCGGTCATCGATATCAAGGAGCAGGACGTTTACATGGGCGACATGCCGCTCATGACGATGAACGGCACCTTCATCATCAACGGCACCGAACGCGTGATCGTTAGCCAGATGCACCGCTCGCCTGGCGTCCTCTTCGACCACGACCGCGGCAAGACCCACGCCAGCGGCAAGTTCCTGTTCGCCGCGCGGGTCATCCCCTATCGCGGCAGCTGGCTCGACTTCGAGTTTGACGCCAAGGACATCGTCAACGTCCGCATCGACCGCAAGCGTAAGCTGCCGGTCTCGGCGTTGCTCCATGCGCTCGGCATGACCAGCGAGGAAATCCTTAACACCTTCTACGGCCGCATCAGCTACAAGCGCGGCAAGAACGGCTGGCAGGTCCCCTACGCTTCCGAATCCTGGCGCGGCCAGAAGCCGAACCACGAGGTCGTCGACGCCGACAGTGGCGAAATCATCTTCAAGGCCAATGAGAAGATCAGCCCGCGGAGCGCCACCAAGGCGGCCAAGGACGGGGTCAAGAACGTCATTATCCCGACCGAGGAAATGTTCGGCCGCTATTCGGCCTATGACCTCGTCAACGACAAGACCGGCGAGATTTACATCGAGGCCGGCGACGAGGTTACCGAGGAAAATCTCGACCGGCTCGAGAAGGCCGGCGTCAAGATGCTCGAGCTGCTCGACATCGATTTCGTCAACACCGGTCCGTGGATCCGCAACACGCTCAAGGCCGACAAGTCCGAGGACGGCGACAGCGCTTTGTCCGACATCTACCGGGTCATGCGCCCGGGCGAGCCGCCGACGCGCGAGACCGCCGACGCTTTGTTCTATGGTCTGTTCTTCGATCCCGAGCGCTACGACCTCTCTGCGGTCGGCCGGGTCAAGCTCAACATGCGCCTCGGCCTCGACGCCGAGGACACCGTCACGACGCTTCGCCGCGAAGACATCATCGCGGTGGTCCAGGAGCTGGTGAACCTCAAGGACGGCAAGGGCGAGATCGACGACATCGACAATCTCGCCAACCGCCGGGTTCGCTCGGTCGGCGAATTGCTCGAGAACCAGTATCGCGTCGGCCTCCTGCGCATGGAGCGCGCGGTCAAGGAGCGCATGAGCAGCGTCGATGTCTCGACGGTCATGCCCAACGACCTCATCAACGCCAAGCCCGCGGTCGCCGCGGTGCGCGAATTCTTCGGCTCGTCGCAGCTGTCGCAGTTCATGGATCAGACCAATCCGCTCAGCGAAGTCACCCACAAGCGCCGCGTGTCGGCCTTGGGCCCTGGCGGTCTGACCCGCGAGCGCGCCGGCTTTGAAGTCCGCGACGTCCACCCGACCCATTATGGCCGGATCTGTCCGATCGAGACTCCCGAAGGCCCGAACATCGGCCTCATCAACAGCCTCGCCAGCTTCAGCCGGGTCAACAAATACGGCTTCATCGAAACGCCGTACCGCAAGGTCGTCGACCATAAGGTCACCACCGAAGTCGTCTATTTGTCGGCGATGGAGGAGGCCAAGCACACGATCGCGCAGGCCAATGCCGAGCTCAACAAGGACACCACGTTCGCGGAGGAGATCATCTCGTCGCGCCGCAACGGCGAATTCCTGATCGCTCCGCGCGACCAGATCACGCTGATGGACGTGTCGCCGAAGCAGCTGGTTTCGGTCGCCGCCTCGCTCATTCCGTTTCTCGAGACCGATGACGCCAACCGCGCTCTGATGGGCTCGAACATGCAGCGCCAGGCGGTGCCGTTGCTCCAGGCCGAGGCGCCGCTGGTCGGCACCGGCATGGAAGAGACGGTCGCGCGCGATTCGGGTGCGGCGATCGCCGCCCGCCGCGAGGGCGTGGTCGATCAGGTCGACGCGGCGCGCATCGTCGTTCGCGCCACCGGCGACCTCAAGGCCGGCGAGAGCGGGGTCGACATCTACACGCTGATGAAGTTCCAGCGCTCGAA
>JANNDN010000144.1:0-2760 GCA_031387795.1 Sphingomonas sp. | reverse complement strand
GACGGCAAGACGATCGACGTCAAATTGCCCAAGGGCACCGACGGCGGGACCAAGATCCGCCTCGCCGGCAAGGGCCAGGAGGGACCGGCGGGCCGCGGCGACGCGATCATCACGGTCGCGATCGCCCCGCACCCTTTCTTCACCCGCGAGGGCAAGGACATCCGCCTCGCGCTGCCGGTGACGCTCAAGGAAGCGGTGCTCGGCGCCAAGGTGAAGGTGCCGACGCCCGAGGGACCGGTGATGCTGACGATCCCCAAGGGCTCGACCTCGGGCAAGGTGCTGCGCCTCAAGGGCCGCGGTTTTACCGGTAAGGACGGCAAGCGCGGCGATCAGCTGGTCAGCGTCGCAATCGACCTTCCCGACGGCGATGCCGAGCTTCAGAAATTCGCCGAACACTGGGCTGGGGCGGGCAATCCGCGCTCCTCATTGGGCGTGTAGGGACTAGGCGGCGTGCGCGATATTTCCCCCGAATCGCCCGAAGCACGGCGCAAGCGCCACGCCACGGTGCTCGCCGCCTTCGGGCCGGAGGTCGAGCACAAGCTCCATCCGCGTCTGACGGCGTGGGCAATTATCAAGCGGATCGCGATCGGGGTCTATAACGACGGCTTTATTCACGCCGGCAACCTCGCCTATCTCGCGCTGCTCGCTCTGTTTCCCTTCTTCATTCTCGCCGCAGCGGTGGCGGCGTTGTTTGGACAGACGCAGGATGCGCAATTGACCGTCGCCAGCATCCTTCAGCGGCTTCCGCCCGACGTTGCCTCGACCCTGCGCGCGCCGATCAACGAGGTGCTGCAGGCGCGGACCGGGCCATTGCTGTGGATTGGCGGGCTGGTCGGACTGTGGACCGCAACCAGCTTTACCGAGACCATCCGCGACATCCTGCGCCGCGCTTATGGAATCCCATATTCCCGCCCGTTCTGGGAGTATCGGCTGGCCTCGATCCTGCTCATTCTGGCCTCCGTGCTGCTGATGATGATCGCGTTCGCTTTGAGCGTTTCGCTGAGCTCGATCCAACATGTGGTAATCGCCTGGTTCCCGTTCGCCAGCGGGCTGGCGACGCGGCTCGGGCTTTACCAGCTGGTGCCGGCGGTAACCCTGTTCGCCACTTTCTACGCTCTGTTCGTGGCGCTGACCCCATCGCGCTATCGCGGTGTCGGGTGCCGTAAATGGCCTGGCGCGCTGGCGATCACTTTGTGGTGGCTCGTGACTGTCCAGCTGCTGCCCGAAGTCCTCGGGCTGCTCGGCGGTTACGATCTGACCTACGGCAGTCTTGCCGGGGTGATGATCACCTTGCTGTTCTTCTTCGTCGTCGGGCTCGGCGTGGTGGTCGGGGCCGAGCTCAACGCCGCTCTGGCCGAGGGCGGGGCGACCGCGCTAAAGGGCGAGGTCTATAGCGGGCCCTTCATCGACGAACTCGAAGTCGAGGAGCCGGAGCCCGGAGAGGACGTCATCATCGAAGTCGTGGAAATAGGGGAATCGCGAATTTGACCGGATTGATGAAGGGCAAGCGCGGGCTCATCATGGGCCTCGCCAACGACCGCAGCCTCGCCTGGGGGATTGCCAAGGCGCTCGGCGACCAGGGCGCCGAACTGGCTTTCTCCTATCAGGGGGACGCGCTCGAGAAACGGGTCCGCCCGCTCGCCGGGGAATTGGGCTCGAGCCTGCTGATCGATTGCGACGTCAGCAATTTGGGCGCGCTCGACGCCGCCTTCGCCGAACTCGAGCAAAAATGGGGCGGGCTCGATTTCGTCGTCCACGCGATCGGTTTCTCGGACAAGAACGAGCTGCGCGGACGCTTCGTCGATACCTCGATCGATAATTTCCTGATGACCATGAACATCTCGGTCTATAGCTTCGTCGCGGTGGCCCAGCGCGCGGCGCGGATGATGAAGCCCGGCGGGGCGATGCTGACCTTGACCTATTACGGCGCGGAAAAGGTCATCCCGCATTACAACGTCATGGGCGTCGCCAAGGCCGCGCTGGAGACATCGGTGAAATATCTCGCCGCCGACCTCGGCCCCGAGGGTATCCGCGTCAATGCGATCAGCGCGGGGCCGATCAAGACTCTTGCGGCGAGCGGGATCGGCGACTTCCGCTACATCATGAAGTGGAACGAATATAACGCCCCGCTCAGGCGTAACGTCACGATCGAGGATGTCGGCGGAGCGGGCCTGTACCTGCTCAGCGACCTCGCCAGCGGGGTGACCGGCGAGGTCCACCATGTCGATGCCGGCTATCACGTGGTCGGCATGAAAGCCGAGGACGCGCCGGATATCAGCGTCGTCTGAAGTGGCCCGGAACGCGGCCAAAAAGCCGCCGCGCAATCTCACGGCATACTGGCAGATGGAGGCCGCGAACGTGCTGTTCGTGCCGGGCCTGGCGCTGGTGTTCGGATGGCCGCGGACCGCGATCGGAGCGATCGCGCTGGCGCTGGCGATCGTAGCCACCGCCGGTTTTCTCGTCGTCGGAACGCTGTACTGGCGCGGGCTCGACCGCCGGTTGAAAGGGCTCGGCCGGGCATCGCTCGAGCGAGCTCTGGCATTTGCCGATCGGTTCGAGCGTCCGTTGCTCGCGGCGACCGCAGCGGCGGTGGCGGCGACCGTCGCCGACGTCGTCATCGACGGCTTCACTGCGAATGCGATCGCCGCCGTTGTGCTGACCCTGCTCGCGGTCCTCGAATATGTGAATTACTACCGCTGGCAGCTGCAATATTTCGACAATGCGGCGGACTTGAAGCGGCTGTTCACGACCGGTCGGCTG
>JANNDN010000098.1:0-3886 GCA_031387795.1 Sphingomonas sp. | reverse complement strand
TCGTGGGCGAGCAATTCCGCGACCCGCGCCGGAGCCGCGGCTGCGCGCAGCGTCAGGATCCGCCGCGCGTCGTGGTCGAAAGTGAAAGCGACATCGCTGCGCGCCATCGCCAGCCGCTTCACAGCGTCGAGACAGGCGGCGTATTCGGAGCGCGGCGAGCGCAGGAACTTGCGCCGCGCCGGGACCTTGGCGAACAGCTCCTCGACCCGAACCCGCGTTCCGGGCGGCAGCGCGGCCGGCCCCTCCCCGACCAGCGCACCATGGTCGATCTCGACCCGCCAGCCATCCCCGACCGGGGTGCGGCTTTCGAGGGTCAGGCGGGCCACGCTGGCGATCGAGGGCAGCGCCTCGCCGCGAAAGCCGAAGCTCACCACCTCTTCAATTGCCTCGCCAGGAAGCTTCGAGGTCGCGTGCCGCTCGAGCGCGAGGTGGAGCTCCTCGCGGCTCATCCCCGAGCCATTGTCGCTGACCTCGATCAGCCCCAATCCGCCCGAGCCGATCCGCACCGCGACCTCGCTCGCGCCCGAATCGAGCGCGTTCTCAATGAGCTCCTTGAGCGCGCTCGCCGGCCGCTCGACCACCTCCCCCGCGGCGATTCGATTGACCAGCTCTGCCGGAAGGCGTCTTATTGACATGTTAAGGGTCTTATCCCAATCCCGACTGGCCGGCGAAGCACTGATTTTTCCCTGAAAATTCAGTGCGAGTTCAACGGGTCGAGATCAATCAGTTTTTAAGGTCCGGAAGGCCGCGAAAAGCGGCGACGGGCGCGGCAGTGAGAGACGGGGTCAAATGTTCTGGAACAAGTGGTTCAAGTGGATGTCGCACGACATGGCGATCGACCTCGGTACCGCCAACACCTTGGTCTATGTGCGTGGTCGCGGGATCGTCCTCAATGAGCCTTCGGTCGTCGCGATCGAGACCATCAACGGGGTCAAACGGGTAAAAGCGGTCGGCAACGACGCCAAGCTGATGATGGGCAAGACCCCCGACCAGATCGAGGCCATTCGACCGCTTCGCGACGGCGTGATCGCCGACATCGATGTCGCCGAGCAGATGATCAAACACTTCATTCACAAGGTCCACGGCGGCAAGATGCGCGCCTGGCGCTTCCCCGAAATCGTCATCTGCGTGCCCAGCGGATCGACGTCGGTCGAGCGCCGCGCGATCCGCGACGCCGCCTCCAACGCCGGCGCCTCCGCGGTTTATCTGATCGAGGAACCGATGGCCGCGGCGATCGGCGCCGACATGCCGGTGACCGAGCCCATCGGCTCGATGGTCGTCGACATCGGCGGCGGCACTACCGAAGTCGCGGTGCTGAGCCTTCGCGGGCTCGCCTACACCACCTCGGTTCGGGTCGGCGGCGACAAGATGGACGAGGCGATTTCGTCCTACGTTCGCCGCAACCACAACCTCCTGATTGGCGAAGCGACCGCCGAGCGGATCAAGAAAGAGGTCGGCATCGCCAAGCCGCCGAGCGACGGCATCGGCAAGACCGTCCACATCAAGGGCCGCGACCTCGTCAACGGCGTGCCCAAGGAAATCTCGATCAACCAGGGGCAGATTGCCGAAGCGCTGTCGGAACCGGTCGGGACGATCGTCGAGGGCGTCCGCATCGCGCTCGAGAATACCGCGCCCGAGCTCGCCGCCGACATCTGCGACCAGGGCATCGTGCTCACCGGCGGCGGAGCGCTGCTCCAGGGCCTCGACGAGGTGCTTCGCGACGAGACCGGGCTGCCGGTGACCGTTGCCGACGATCCGCTGACCTGCGTTGCCCTCGGCACCGGCCGCGCGCTCGAGGAAGAGCAGTTCCGCGGCGTCCTCCAGACGGCTTGAGATAGGCTGAGCGATGGCCTCGCCGTCAGGGCCACGGCTGGGCTGGTCGCGGCGGGCTCAATACGGGATGTTCTTCGGCGTCGTGGCGCTGATCGCCGGGACCGTGGTCGGACTCGTGCTGCTCACTGTTTCATTAATCGCACCGCGCACATTCGAGGGCATTCGCGGCGCCGCGCTCGATATTACCGGGCCGGTCGCCGAAGCGCTCTATGAAGTGAGAGTCACCGCGACCGGAGTAGTCACCGGAGCGGGCGATTATTGGGATGCGGCGCGCCAGAACGGCAAATTGAAGCGCGACCGCCGGGCGATGCTCCGGCGAATGATCGAGGCCAAGGCAATCGCTCAGGAAAACCGCCAGCTCAGGGCCGTGCTCGGGCTGCGCGAACAGCGCCGCGACGCGGTCGCGGTCGGGCGCGTGGTCGGATCGTCGCTCAGCAGCCCACGCCGCTTCGCCATCCTTTCGGTCGGGTCGAACGACGGAGTCGCGGTCGGGATGCCGGTGCGCTCGCCCGACGGGCTGGTCGGGCGGATTCTCGACACCGGCGCCTTTGCCTCGCGGGTGCTGCTGGTCAGCGACCGTGCCGCGGTTGTGCCCGGACGGCTACTCCGCGACGGGCTTCCGGTCATCGCCCAGGGCCGCGGCGACGGGACCATCGACGTCCGCCCGCTCGAGGTCGGCCGCAACCCGTTCCGCCGTGGAGACATCGTCGTCACCTCGGGAACCGGCGGGCTCTATCCACCGCTCGTCCCGGTCGCCAAAGTGGTCCGGCTCGACGACTACGGCGCCGTCGCGGTCCCACTGGCCGATCCCGCGACCACCAGCTTCGCAATCGTCGAGCCCGCCTTTCGGCCCGAGGCGCTGAACGACACGCCCGACCCCGAGCCGGAGCAGCGCTGATGGTCCGCTCAGGGCTCGATCCGCTGCGCAGCCTGAGGCAAAAGGCCCCGCCCGCGTTCGCGCCTTACATTCCGGCAGGAAGCGTGGTGCTCGCCTCACTGCTCGCCGCTTTGCCGCTCATTTCCAGCCAGGGCTGGTATCCAGATTTCGGCTTCCTCCTGTTTCTCGGCTGGCGGCTGCTGCGCTCGGATCCGTGGCCGAGCTGGTGGGCGGCCCCGCTCGGCTTCATCAATGATTTGTTCACCGGCACTGCGCTGGGATATTCGGTCGCCTTGTGGTGCGCGACGATGATCGTGCTCGACCTCGTCGACCGACGGACGATGTGGCGCGACTATTGGATCGAATGGATGCTTGCGGCGGTGCTGATCTCGGCGGACGAATTGCTTCAGTGGCGGGTCGCGAAAGCGATCGACGCCGCGCCGCCGCTGGTCGCCATCGTCCCGCCGGTGGTAATCTCGGTGCTGGTCTTCCCGCTCGTCGCCTGGCTCGTCGGGCGGATCGATGGCTGGCGGCTCGGGCGATGAAGATGCAGCGCGTCACCAGCGCCCACCAGTCGCTGACCTTTTCGCGGCGGATGCTGCTGCTCGGCGGCGCACAAGCCGGGATCGGGGCGTTGCTGATCGGCCGATTGGGTTATCTCTCGATCGCCCAGAACCAGAAATATCAATTGCTGTCGGAGGAGAATCGGGTGCAGCTGATCCCGGTCCCGCCGCGGCGCGGCTGGCTGATCGACCGCAATGGCAAGCCGATTGCGATCAACCGCTCGAGCTTCCGCGTCGACATCATCCCGCAACAGCTCGAAAATCCCGACAAGGTCCTCAAGACGCTTGTCGACCTTCTCCAGCTCACCACCGACGACATCGACCGGATCCTGGCGGACCTCAAGCAAGGGCGCGGCTTTCAGTCCGTGCAGGTCGCCGAAAATGTCAGTTACGAGCGCTATGCCGCGGTCTCCGTGCATCTCCCCGAACTGCCAGGAGTGCAGGCGACCCGGGGCTTTTCGCGTTACTATCCGGACGGTCCTGCGGTCGCGCACCTTCTGGGCTATGTCGGGACAGCGAACGCAAAAGAATATGAGGCCGAGGACAAAAATCCTCTGCTCATCATCCCCGGCGTCAAGATCGGCAAACAGGGGCTGGAAAAGACGCTCGAGCC
>JANNDN010000047.1:0-2566 GCA_031387795.1 Sphingomonas sp. | reverse complement strand
TCCCGCGCCGGCCGGCCCGACCAGCGCGATCACTCGAGTGCCTTTGGTTGCTCCAGCCTGATTGTCGGCCATGCGATTCTCCCTCGTCCGGATCACGGGCGCGCGAGTCGCATTCGAATGCGCCTCCGCGCATGTGAGAATTTTTCACCGTCCGCCGGTTTTTGCGCGATTGCAAGAGGGGCAAGAGCGGGCGATGGCGACCGGCCATCGTCCCGACCGGAGATCGTCACAGACCGATCCTATGCTGCACTGCAACAAAGGAGGTCATGATGAACCAGCGTTTCATTCAGTTGCTCGGCAGCGTGCTGATCACCCTCAGCCTGTTCAGCGGGGTTATTCAGGTGATGACGGTCGGGGCCTAATGCTCGAGCCAATTCAGGGAATGGCCAGTCCTCGCTGGACCGCGGGGCGGGCCAGTCCGCGCTCGAGCCAGGCCGCGACATTGCCGAAGCGATCGAAGCCGACGACCTCGCCGGCGTCATAAAAGCCGATCAGGTTGCGGACCATGCCGAGCATGGCGATGTCGGCGATCGAGAACATGTCGGTGACGAACCAATCGCGAGTCGCGAGGTGGGTGTCGATGATGCCGAGAAGGCGCGCGCTTTCCGCGGCGTGAAGGTCGAGCGCGCTCTTGTCATCCCAGGAGCGGCCCTCGAATTTATGGAAATAGCCGACCTGCCCGAATGCCGGACCGATATGGCCGACCTGGAAAAAGACCCACTGGATCGCGTGCCACCGCGCCGTCGGGTCAGCGGGAAGCAGCTGGCCGGTCTTGTCCGCCAGATAGAGCAGGATCGCGCCGGATTCGAACAACGCGAGCGGCTCGCCGCCTGGCCCGTCGGGATCGATGATTGCGGGGATCTTGCCGTTGGGATTGAGGCTCAGAAAGGCATCGCTGCGCTGATCGCCGTTGCCGAAATCGATCCGGTGCGCCTCATAGGGCAACCCCGTTTCCTCGAGCATGATCGAGACCTTGACCCCGTTTGGCGTGGGCAGCGAATAAAGTTGGAGCCGCTCGGGATAGCGCGCCGGCCAGCGCTGATGGATCGGGAAGTCGCCCAGCGTTCGGGTCATCGCTCCCCGAACACCGCTATGCCGCGGGCAGCAGCCGCCGCTCGCCGGCGAGACGAAGTAGCGCCGACTGCAGCTTGTCGAACGCGCGGACCTCGATCTGGCGGATTCGTTCGCGGCTGACGCCATAAACCTGGCTCAGCTCCTCCAGCGTCTTGGGATCGTCGGCCAGGCGGCGCTCGGTCATGATATGCTTTTCGCGGTCGTTGAGGCTCTCCATCGCCGCCAGCAGCAAATCGTGGCGGACGCGGTTTTCCTCGTCTTCGGCGATCAATTCGTCCTGGAGCGGCGCCTCGGAGACGAGGAAATCCTGCCACTGGCCCTCGCCGTCCTCGCTGCTTTTCAAGGGCGCGTTGAGGCTGGTGTCGCCGCCCATGCCCATGCGGCGGTTCATCGAGACGACCTCGGCCTCGGTGACCCCGAGGTCCTTGGCAATCTTGGCGACGTCGGCGGGCTTGAGGTCGCCCTCCTCGAAGGCGTCGATCTGGTTCTTCATCCGGCGCAGGTTGAAGAACAATTTCTTCTGCGCGGCAGTGGTGCCCATTTTGACCAGGCTCCACGAGCGCAGGATGAATTCCTGGATCGAGGCGCGGATCCACCACATCGCATAGGTCGCGACGCGAAACCCGCGGTCGGGCTCGAACTTCTTCACGCCCTGCATCAGGCCGATATTGCCCTCGCTGATCAGCTCGGCGACGGGCAGGCCGTAGCCGCGATAGCCCATGGCGATCTTGGCCACGAGGCGGAGGTGCGAATTGACCAGCTTGGCCGCGGCATCGGTGTCGCCATGCTCGCGCCAGCGCTTGGCCAGCATATATTCCTCCTCTGGGCTGAGGATCGGAAATTTCTTGATCTCGCTGAGATAGCGATTGAGCCCGGCCTCCCCGCCGGACGAGGGGAGCGAGACGATCGCTTTCTTCTGAGGCCCTTTTTTGTCAGCCATATTGGTCGTCATACTCCATTTGTGGGCGCTTTATCGCGGGCCGCAGTGAAAACCTATACGTGAAGTGCGTTGAACAGTTGCTGCATGTCCGACGGAAGGGGGCTTGCGAACGACAAACGACCCTTGGTCACCGGATGGATGAAGCCGAGCTCCGTCGCATGAAGTGCCTGGCGATGAAAATCGAGTTCAGCCAAAAGTTTACGATGCGACTTTGCCGCGCCGCCATAAACCGGGTCGCCGAGCAGAGCGTGGCCGAGCGAGGCCATGTGGACCCGCACCTGATGGGTCCGCCCGGTCTCAAGACGGCATTCGACCAGCGCCGCCTCGGCGAGCGGTTCGAGCAGCCGCCAGTGGGTCACCGCGCGCTTGCCGCGGCCTTCCTCGACGATCGCGATCTTCTTGCGATTGGCGCTCGACCGCGCGAGCGGGGCGTCGACGGTGCCCGATCCGGTGCGCGGGATGCCGCCGACGATGGCCAGATAACGCCGATCGATTGTGTGCGCCGCGAACTGCCGCGCCAGCCCCTCGTGTGCGACGTCGGTCTTGGCGACG
>JANNDN010000004.1:0-1763 GCA_031387795.1 Sphingomonas sp. | reverse complement strand
GCGCTTCACCGGCCGGGCCGATCTGACGCAGGGCAATTTCGAGTTCGCCGGGCGCAATTTTCGGATCGACCGCGGGATCATCCGCTTCAACGGCGAGAGCCCGCCCAACCCGCAGCTCGACATCCACGCCGAGGCGCAGGTCCAGGGGCTCGACGCCGGGGTCAGCGTTCGCGGCACCGGGCTCAACCCTGAAATTAGCTTCAACAGCAATCCGCCGTTGCCGCAGGACGAACTGCTCTCGCGGCTGTTGTTCGGCACCTCGATCACCAATTTGTCGGCGCCAGAAGCGCTTCAGCTGGCATCGGCGGTGGCGGCGCTGCAGTCGGGATCGGGTAGCCTCGATCCGATCAACGCGCTCAGGAAAGCGATCGGGCTCGACCGGCTCAGGATCGTCTCGGCCGACGTCGCCACAGGTCAGAAGACCGCGATCGGCGCGGGCAAATACATCACCCGCAAATTGTTCGTCGAGGTGATCACCGACGGCCAGGGCTATTCGGCGACGCGGATCGAATATCAGCTGTCGCGCTGGCTCTCGCTGCTGTCGACGGTATCCACGGTCGGCCGGACCAGTGCCAGCGTGCGGGTGTCGAAGGATTATTGACGGTCCCGCCGGACCGTCATCCCGGGCCTGACCCGGGATCCGCCTTTTCTTGTTGAACGCCGGAGGAAGGGCAGGCAGACCCCGGCTCAGGGCCGGGGTGACGGCGTCGGGGGGAATCGCGCGATGAAAAACTGGAACGTCAAAAAGACGATCGTGCCGCGCGACGAGATGCCCGAGCATCACCGGCTGCCGCAATCGCTCCACTGGGGTCACCTGATCGCGCTCGGGGTCGGCGCGATCGTCGGCACCGGCATCCTCACCCTGATCGGGGTCGGCGCGGCCAAGGCGGGGCCGGCGGTGATGCTGAGCTTCGCCATCGCGGGCGTCATCTGCGCCTGCGCGGCGCTCGCTTATGCCGAGGTCGGGACGATGATCCCCGCCTCGGGCAGTGCTTATACTTATTCCTATGTGGTGTTCGGCGAACTGCTGGCGTGGATCGTCGGCTGGTCGCTGATCCTCGAATATAGTCTGGTCGTGAGCGCGGTCGCGGTTGGCTGGTCGGGCTATGCCTCGCCCTTGCTCGGCATTCCATTGGTGTTCGCGAGCGGGCCCGAGCTCGGCGGCATCGCCAATATTCCCGCGGTGCTGATCATCGGCGTCGTCGCGGGCATGCTCATCCTCGGGACCAAGGAGAGCGCGACGCTCAATGCCTTCCTGGTGGTGGTGAAGCTGCTCGCGCTGGTCATGTTCGTAGTTGTCGCGCTCGGCGTGTTCAACCCGGCCAATTTCGAGCCGTTCATGCCGATGGGCTTCAGCAAGCAATCGATCGGCAGCCCCGACGGGACCACGGTCGAGGTCGGAGTGATGGCCGCCGCGGCGATCATCTTTTTCGCTTTTTACGGCTTCGACGCCATCGCCACCGCCTCGGAGGAGGCCAAGAACCCTGATCGCGATCTGGCCATCGGCATCGTCGGGTCGATGGTGCTGTGCGTGATCATCTACATGGCGGTGGCGGTGGCCGCTGTCGGAGCGGTGTCCTACACCGTCTTCGCCGACAGCCCCGAACCGCTGGCATTGATTCTGCGCGGGATCGGCCATCCGCTCGCCGCGAAGCTGCTTGCATTGTCGGCGGCGCTCGCGCTTCCGACCGTCATCCTCGCCTTCTTCTTCGGCCAGAGCCGGATCTTCCTCGCCATGGCGCGCGACGGCCTGCTGCCCGAGA
>JANNDN010000365.1:0-8348 GCA_031387795.1 Sphingomonas sp. | reverse complement strand
TAATAAGGCCGGCTACCGGGAAGCGACCCCGCCACCTTCGCGAACAAGGCCTGCGCCGCGCCCGGCCGCGCGAACGCACCCAGCTGAATCCGCCACTGGCCGTTCGCCGGGGCCGCCGCGGCCGTGGCTGCGGGCTTCTCTCGTTGTGGCTTCGGAGCCGCCGCCGCTGGACCGGGCCGCGAGAGCGCTTTCCTCCGCTCCGCAGCCGGAAGCAGCTTGTCGAGCTCGGCTAGCGTCCGCTTGGCGGTAGCAAGGCCCGTCGCCGCGGCCGAATGCACGTAAGAATAACCGAGGCGCTGGTCCTGCGTCACGCCATCGCCGTTGAAGAGTGCGGTGCCATAGACGAGCAAAGCGCGCGGTTCCCCCGCTTCGGCGGCGGACTTGAGCCAGCCGAGGCCCTCGATCCGGTCTCCGCTCTGGACCAGAAGCAGGCCAAGCGTCGTCTGCGATTCCAGGTGCCCCGAGCGCGCCGCCCGCTCGAACAGGCTTTTGGAGGTCGCCGAATTGGCGGGAACGCCGCGCCCGAGCCGGTAAGCCTGGGCGAGATTGAACTGGGCATCGCGGTCGCCGCGGTCGGCGAGCGTCCGCCACATCTCCACCGCTTCTTTGTAATCGCCCTTCTGCCACGCCTCGATGCCGGCACGGACGGTGGGCGCGGGGGCAGGGGTCGAAGCGGCCCCGAGTGCGGCTCCGGCGATCAGCAACGCGATGGTCCGGGCATGAATCACCCGCTCAGGGAAGCGCGTCGAGCGGCGGGCGTCAAGCGAACAGCGTCGGTCCGATGTTAACCAGATTTTAGAGCCTGTGGTGTCACTCCCCCTGTCAACTGGCGTCATATGGGCGAGGGGATCGGAATGCGCGTCTTGGCTTTGGCATCGCAAAAGGGAGGGTCCGGCAAGACGACCTTGTCCGGGCATCTCGCGGTGCAAGCACAGCTTTCGGGGGCTGGGCCGGTCTGCCTGATCGACATCGACCCGCAGGGCAGCCTGGCCGACTGGTGGAATGAGCGCGACGCGGAAATGCCCGCGTTTGCCCAGACCACAGTCGCCCGTCTCGCTTCCGACCTCGAGGTACTTCGTCAGCAGGGCTTCCGCCTCGCCGTCGTCGACACCCCGCCGGCGATCACCATGGCCATTCAATCGGTCATCGCGGTGGCCGAGCTGATCGTCATCCCGACCCGCCCAAGCCCGCACGATTTGCGCGCCGTCGGTGCCACGGTCGATCTGTGCGACCGCGCGGGCAAGCCTTTGATCTTCGTCGTCAACGGCGCCACGCCCAAAGCCAAAATTACTTATGAGGCCGCGGTGGCGCTGTCGCAGCATGGCACCGTCGCCCCGGTCACCGTCCATCACCGCACCGATTTCGCGGCCTCGATGATCGATGGCCGCACGGTCATGGAAATCGACCCCAATGGCCGCTCGTCGCGCGAAGTGACCGAGCTGTGGGAATATATCTCCGAGCGGCTCGAGAAGAATTTCCGCCGCACCGTATTCGCCACTCCGGGTTCGTCCCCGGGCGTTTCCGCCCAGGCTCCGCGCCCGGTCGGCGGCTTCGGCCGCCGGGTCGTTGGCCAGTAAGCGGGGGATACAAGCGTGAGCGAACCCAAGCCCTTTGCCTCTTTGTCGTCCGGACTGCTCGCCCGCAAAGGCGCGGCGCGGCCGGCGATGCGTCCGCAGGGTTTCACCCCGACCAATTCGGGCCTCGAGGACCTTGGCTGGAACGACATGGGCAGCGATCCGTCGCAGCCCGAAGGCGATGCCGACGATCAGGTCGTCGAACATCCGCGCGCCAATCATCATCGCAGCGGCCTCAGCCCGGTCCAATCGCCGGTACATTCCCAGCAGGCTGAGCTGGTCGACCGGCTGAACGAGAGCGACGAGGATTTCGACGAGGAATTCGACGAGACCGCCGAACCCTATGAGCCCGAAACCGGCTCCGGCAGCTTCAACGGCTTCGCCAGCCCGAGCTTCGACGAAGATGAAGACGGGGAAGAAGCCGCACCTGAACCCGAGTTCCGGGTCCAGATGAAGACGCCCAAGCGCCCACTCGACCTCGGCCCCGCGCCGGAAGCACTCGAAGAGCCGCTCGACCTTGGCACCGCTTCGGACGCCTTCGAAGAGCCGCTCGAGCTCGACGAGCCGTTCGTGGTTGCGCCGCAGCTGGCACCGGTGATGGTCGCGGCTCCGGTCCCGGTCCTGGTCGTGGCCGTGTCCGCGAAAGCAAAAGCCGCGTTCACGTTGCGGCTCGACCCCGATCGGCACCTCAAGCTGCGCCTCGCCTGCGCGGTTCGCGGCCGCTCGGCCCAGCAGCTCGTCACCGACGCGCTCGACGCCTTTCTATTGGGAATGCCCGAACTCGACGACATGGCTGAAAAAGCCAAGAAAAGGGGATAATCGAATGGTCCGGCTCAAGGACTTGCGCTCAACAATTTCCGCAGCCGTCATCGCGACCATGCTCGCGGGCTGCGCGTCGAGCGGGGGCCAGCCGAAGACCCATTTCGGCGGGCGGTCGGGTTCCGACCTCGGTCTTGCCACGCGGGCGCTCGCGGCGCTCACCGCCAACCAGGTCGGCGAGGCAGTCGCTCTCGCCGAGCGCGCGGTCGAGAAGACGCCCGGCGATGCGGGCTTCCGCACCCTCCTCGGCAATTGCTATTTCGCGGCCGGCCGCTTCGCCTCCGCCGAACAGGCCTATAAGGACGCTTTGTCGCTCTATCAGGAGCAGCCGCAGACCGTGCTTAAGCTGGCGCTGGTCCAGATCGCGCAGGGCAAGAACGCCTCGGCTTTGGCCTTTCTCGAGGCCGGGCGCGGCCAGCTCGACCCCGCCGATTACGGGCTTGCACTGGCGCTTGCCGGCCAGCCGCGCGAAGCGGTCGCGGTGCTCGATGTCGCGGCGCGCGGCCCCGCCGCCGATTCGCGCATCCGCCAGAATCTCGCGCTCGCTTATGCTCTGTCCGGCGACTGGCAGCAGGCGCGGGTGATCGCGGCGCAGGATGTCGCCGCGAACGATCTCGAAGTCCGCCTCCAGCAATGGATGGCGCTGAGCAATCCGGCGCAGCCGTCGGACCAGGTCGCAGCGCTGATCGGCGTGAGCCCGGCTTTGTCCGATCCGGGCCAGCCGGTGCGCCTTGCGCTGGTCGGGCAAACCGACACCCGCACGGCCGAGGCCGCCCCGGTCAGGCTGCCCGAGACCGCGGTCGCATTTCCCGAGCCGCTGGCTCCGGTCGTGCTGCCGGATCCGGCGCCGCCACCGCAGATTGCGCTCGCCGAAGTTGCGCCCGAGCCCGCTTTCACCGCCGCGGTTCCGCCGCCGCCACCGCCGCCCAACCCGCTCCGGGTCGCCGCGACGAGCCCGGCCGAAGTGCCACTGGCGCTCGCCGCGGTCGCCCGATCGATGGCGCCCAAGGTCAAGTCCGCGGTCGTGCGGGCGTCACTGACTCGCGCGAACGGCCGGTCGGACGCGGTCGTCCAGCTCGGCGCTTATCGCTCGGTTCGCCGGGTCGAGGCCGCGTGGACCAGCGCCTCGCGCAAATTCGCGGCCCTGCGCGGTTATCAACCGACCAGCGCCGCCTTCAACAGCAATTCGGGGATGGTTTACCGGCTGTCGGTCAAGGGCTTCGAAAATCGCGCTGAAGCAACCCGGCTGTGTTCGTCGCTCAAGCGGTCGGGCGGCGGGTGTTTCGTTCGCTCGGTCGCAGGCGATCGTCCGATTCAGTTCGCCTCGCGCTAGGCTTCGCTTCTCCCGACGAGTAGCTCGAGGCAGGCCATGCGCATGGCCACGCCCATCTCGACCTGAAGCGAAATCAGCGAGCGCTCGGGGTCGTCGGCCACCGCATCCTCGATCTCGACCCCGCGGTTCATCGGGCCCGGGTGGAGCACGACCGCTCCCGGCGCGGCCTTCGCGAGCCGCTCGCGATTTAGCCCATGCGCGTCGAGATAGCCGCCCAGCACATCGCCGAGATCCTCGCTCATCCGCTCGCGCTGGACCCGCAACATCATCACCGCGTCGGCGCCCGCGATGGCGTCGTCGATCGCCAGCGGGTCACTACCTTCGGGCGTGAGGGCGGGCGGGCCCGACAATCGAACCGTCGCGCCGAGCCGGGGCAGTAGCTTCGCGTTGGAGCGGGCCACTCGGCTGTGCTTGATATCCCCGCAAATGGCGACCGTTCGGCCCTCGAGCGATCCGAAATGGCGGACCAGCGTCGCGGCGTCGAGCAGCGCCTGGGTCGGATGCTCGTTGGTGCCGTCGCCGGCGTTGATGACCGGCGCATGCATGATCGCCGCGACCTCGGCGGGAGCATCGTTGTCGGGATGGCGGATGACGAGCGCGTCGGGCCGCATCGCATCGAGCGTCCGCGCGGTGTCCGCCAGGTTCTCGCCCTTGGCTACCGAACTGCGCTCGACGGGCAAGGTGATGACGTCCATCCCGAGCCGGTGCGCGGCGGTGGCGAAACTCATCAGGGTGCGGGTCGAATTTTCGTAGAACAGGTTGAAAAGGATCTCGCCGGAAAGCGTCCGGGTGACGGAGCCGCCCCGGACCTGATCGAACAGTTCGAGCGCGCGGGCGATCAGTCCGCTGATGTCCTCGTCGCCGAGCGAATCGATGCTGATCAGGTCCACGAGCTCGGCGCCTATCCGCTCGGGTTCAGATTGGCCAGCGCATCGATCGCGCCCTGGAGGATGTGCGCGGCGGCGAGCGAGTCGATCTTTTCGGCGCGGCGGGCGCGGCTGACGTCGGCGTCGATCATCGCGCGCTCGACCGCCTGGGTCGACCAGCGCTCGTCCCACAACAGGACCGGCAAATCGAGCGCGCCGAGGTTGCGGGCAAAGGCGCGGACCGACTGGGTACGCGGGGAATCGCTGCCGTCCATATTGAGCGGCAGCCCGACCACCAGCCCGACGATATGCTCGCGTGTCGCGAAGGCGCGGAGCTGCTCCAAATCCTTGGTGAACTTGCTCCGGCTGATGGTCTCGCACGGCCCGGCGAAATGCCAGCCGGCATCGCAGATGGCGAGCCCGATGGTTTTCGTCCCGACATCGAGTCCGGCGAGCTTGCCGCCTTCCGGCACGGCGGCGGCGAAGTCGGCGGGGGCGGCGGTGATCATCATCGCGCCTGCCATGCGCCAAGCCTCCGCGCCGCGTCGCGCCGGACCGCGCCCCAGAACAAGGCATAATCATAGACGTGGTAATTGTTGCCGGGGAGCACATAGGGCCCGAGTGGCGGGATCGTGCCGTCGATCAGCAAGAAGCCCTTGTCGCAGCGGCCGCCGACTTGGCCCGGAGCGAGCGTGGCGGTGGCCAGATTGCCGTCGGGGATCAGGGTTCCGGGATTGTCAGCCGGTGGTGACCCGCCATTGTTCGTGCCGCCGATCGGGTCGGTGCAGACCATATCGCGCCGGCGATGCGGGCCCGAGCGACCCGCCGACTTCTCCCACGCGTCGAGGATCAGCGACGGATTGGCCGGCTCGCCGAAGCTCTGCCAGCTGACGACGCAGCCGCTGCTGGTCGACTTTGCGCACGCGGAGAGCCCGGTCGCGGGCAGATCCGCGGTGGTGCTGACCGGCCAACCGACGACAAAAGCCGCGACCAGCCGGCCCTTGACCACAGCGCGGCGGTCGGCGAGCAGCCGCAGCAGATGGAGCGAACCCTGGCTGTGGCCCGCGAGGATGATCGGGCGGCTTGCCGGGACTTCCTCCATAAATCGGTCAAAGGCGGCGAGCACGTCGCCATAAGCGAGGTCGAGGGCTTGGCTGGCATCGCGGCTATCGAGCAGGAAGGCGCCATAGGCCGCCTGGCGATAGCGCGGCGCCCAGATCTCGCCGACCCCGTTGAACGCGCTCGCCTGGCTCTGGACGAACAGCCGCGCCCGCGCCTCGGTCTGCCCGTCCGCAAGCAGCGGCGCATTCCAGCGGTCGCGCTCGAGATAGGTGGTCGGGTGGATGTAGAACACCGCCGCGCCGCCGCCCTCGGTCCGCTCGACACCCTCGGGTAGCCATAGCGCCGGATTGTCGGCGAGACCGGGTCGAGCGACCCAATTGGCCGGGTCGGAATAATTCGGCCCGGTGCTGGCCGTCGGGGCGACAAAATGGCCTTTCGGCGTGGCGCTTTTGATCAGCACGTCCTGCCCGAACTGAAAGATGGCGAAGGCGCCCGCGACCGTGATCACGGTCAGAAAGAAGATGATGAGGAGGAAACGGCGGGCGCACATGATGGCGGGCGGTTAGGGGAGGGGTGGAGTCGGAGCAAGCGTGGGCGCTGTCTCGCGGAGTATGGCGAGTCGCGCGAAATATCGCTCGCGGCGGTGGGCGTCGACGGCGCGAGGAACGCGCGGCCGACTGTTACCTTGAACATTTGAAACCGGGGGATCTTCCACTTCGTCTACTTTGTTACATTGACGGGCATCGAAGGCCGCGTGCCAGGCGGCGGCGAAGGCGGGATCGCGCTCGCGCAATGCATAAGCCGACTTGCGGCTCATGCCGGCGGCGCGCGCGGCCAAGGTAACGATGCGGGTCGCCGCCAAGGTAACAATGAAGGTAACAGCCTTGTCCCCATTCCATTCACGGCGCTGGCGGGCACGGCTCGGGGGTGTGAGGAAAAGGGCGCTGCTCATCCGCCAGTATGGAGCATAAACCGGCGGTTGTAGGACAGCGAAAAGTGCGTAGCGAGCATCGCTTCGCCCGATTGTCATAAGCCAGGGATAGAAGCGCCCGACCAGGCGTTGATGGCGCGACCCAAGTGAATGGAGGACCGGCGATGAGCATTTTTTCGAAGATCAAGGACGCAATCTTTGGCCACAAGGCCGAAGCCCAGCCGATCCCCGAGAGCGCGGGCGCTGCCGCCGGTGCCGGAGCGGGCGCGGGCATCCAGCCGGCCCCGACCTTCAACCCGACCGCCCAGAACGTGGACGTCGGTGCGGTCCTTGCCAACATGGCCGAGGGCAAAGGCGGCGGCGGCAATTACAAGACGTCGATCGTCGATTTGCTCAAATTGCTCGACCTCGATTCGAGCCTCGACGCGCGGCGTGAGCTGGGTGAGGAACTGGGCGTCAACGCCGGCGACAATGGCAGCGCCGAGCAGAATATCGCGCTCCACAAAGCGGTGATGCAAAAGCTCGCCGAAAATGGCGGCATCGTCCCCGCCGACCTTCGCGACTAGTCAGGAATTTTCACGCGGAGACGCGGAGGCGCGGAGGCGCGGAGAAAGTCCAATCTCTCCGCGGTCTCCGCATCTCCGCGTGAACATTTCTTCAATCCGCTTCGGGGGAAGCGGGACAGGTGCTTGCCGCTCATCCGCCCCCTCGCTATCGCCCCGCGGCAATGAGCGTCGATATCAACCAGGTCCGGCACATCGCCAAGCTCGCGCGGATCGCGATGAGCGAGGATGAGCTTGCGCGGCTGATGCCCGAATTGAACAATATCCTCGGCTGGATCGAGCAGCTGAGCGAAGTCGACACGGAGGGCGTTGAGCCGCTGACCGCGGTGATCGACCTCAAGCTGCGGCTGCGCGACGATGTGGTCGATGACGGCGACTGCCGCGACGCGGTGCTCGCCAATGCGCCCGATGCGCAGCACGGGTTTTTCGCGGTGCCCAAGGTGATCGAGTGATGCGTGCTCTCGAAATCCTCCCCGGCACGGGGAGGGGGACCACGAAGTGGTGGAGGGGGGCTTCGATCATGCGGATAGCCCCCTCCGTCAGCCCTGCGGGCTGCCACCTCCCCGTTCCGGGGAGGATCTATGACTGACCTCACTTCCCTCACCATCGCCGAGCTTCGCGACGGGTTTCGCTCGGGCGACTTTTCGGCGCGCGAGATTGCCGCGGCTTATAATGCCGCGGTCGCGGGCGCTCGGGCGCTCAATGCTTATACGGTCGAAACGCCCGAGGACGCGCTGGCTTGCGCCGATGCGGCGGATCAGGCGCGCGGCGGCGATCTTGGCGCGCTCGCGGGGATTCCGCTCGGGATCAAGGATCTGTTCGCGACCAAAGGCGTCGCCAGCACCGCGGGCAGCCACATCCTCAAGGGCTTCAAGCCCGAATATGAGAGCAAGGTGACCGAAAACCTCCGCCGAGCGGGGGCGGGCATGCTGGGCAAGCTCAACATGGACGAGTTCGCGATGGGCTCGTCGAACGAAACCAGCCATTATGGCCCGGTGATCAGCCCATGGCGGCGGAAGGGCAGCAATGTCGGACTGACCCCGGGCGGGAGCTCGGGCGGGTCGGCGGCGGCGGTCGCGGCGGGGATCGCGCCGGGGGTGACCGGAACCGACACCGGCGGTTCGATCCGCCAGCCCGCGGCGTTCACCGGCATTTGCGGAATCAAGCCGACCTACGGGCGCTGCAGCCGCTGGGGGATCG
>JANNDN010000348.1:0-2146 GCA_031387795.1 Sphingomonas sp. | reverse complement strand
TCGATCTCGGCGAGGATGTCGCCCGATTTGACCGCATCGCCCTCCTTGACCAGCCATTTGGCGAGAGTGCCTTCTTCCATCGTCGGCGACAAAGCGGGCATCTTGAGCTCGATCCCCATCAGTAGCTCTCCACCAGCACGTCGGTGTAGAGCTCGGCCGGGTCTGGCTGCGGCGCTTCTTCGGCAAACTTGGCAGCACCGACGACCACGTCCTTGATGTGCTTATCGATCGCTTTCAGCTCATCCTCCCCGACCCCGAACTTGGCGAGGTCCTTGGCGCAGCGCTCGATCGGGTCGTTATGCTCGCGCATGTCCTGCACTTCCTCGCGCGTCCGATACTTCGCCGGGTCGCTCATCGAATGACCGCGATAGCGATAGGTCATGAACTCGATCAGGATCGGCCCCTTGCCGCTCCGGGTCCATTCGAGCGCGACCTCGGCCGCCCCGCGCACCGCGAGCACGTCCATCCCGTCGACGCGCAGGCCCGGAATGCGGAAGCTTTCGCCGCGCTTGTAAAGGTCGGGCTCGGAGTGCGCGCGCTCGAGGCTGGTGCCCATCGCATAATGGTTGTTCTCGATCGCGTAGATGATCGGCAGGTTCCACAATTTGGCCATGTTGAACGCTTCATAGACCTGGCCCTGGTTGACCGCGCCGTCGCCCATGTAGGCGAGGCAGACCCCGCCGTCCTCGGCATAATGGTGCTTGAAGGCGAGGCCCGTACCGAGCGGGATCTGCGCCCCAACGATGCCGTGACCGCCGTAAAATCCGTGCTCGACCGAGAACATGTGCATCGACCCGCCCTTGCCGTGCGAGATGCCGGCCTGACGCCCGGTCAATTCGGCCATGATCACCTTCGGGTCGATGCCGTACGCCAGCATGTGACCGTGGTCGCGGTAGCCGGTGATGACGCTGTCCTTGCCCACCGTCATCGCGCTCTGCAGCCCGACCGCGACCGCTTCCTGGCCGATGTAGAGGTGACAGAAGCCGCCGATCAGCCCGAGTCCGTAGAGCTGCCCCGCGCGCTCCTCGAAGCGGCGGATGAGCAGCATCTCGCGATAGAAACCGAGCAGCTCGTCCTTCGACGCCTTGAAGCGCTTGGGCTCGGGCGGGCGGGCCCGAGCCACGGGCTTGCCTGAGGGCTCGCTCAAAGACCTGGCTTTGGGCTTGCTCGCGGACTTGGAATCGGCGGATTTCTTGGGCTCGCGCGCCACTATGACCTCATTCGTGCGGGACGCGGCTCTATAGGCAGCACCGCTCCAAGCGGCAATGCCCGGGGGCGGTGAAGTGGTTCCGCCGGCCCTAGTCCCCGGCGACGAGCGCGGCGATCAGCCAGCGACCTTCACGACGCTCGGCGACCAGCCGGTAGCCAAGCGGGCTGAGCGTGTCCGACGCCTTGAGCCAGCCTTCGCGCCCGTCGAACAAACTGACGTTGACCCAATCGCCTTCGCCGACCGGATCGACCTGCCGCGCCGAATGCCAGTCGAGCGTCGCGACGGGCCGCGCATCGCCAGCCTTGGCAAACAGCCCCGCGCCGGGCCGCGCGACGACTAGCTCGAACGGATCGGTGTCCTCGCCCGAATTCTGGAACAGGCTCGGGAAGACACGCCCGCCCGCCTGCGTCGGCGCACAACCGAGCGCGAACAGCGATTGCAACTGCGCCCACAATTTGCTCGCCGCGGGGTCGGTGTCGAGGCCCCAGGTGGTGGCGAATTCGTCCCACCCGCCGTCGCCCCCGAAGCTGGTTCGAACGTCGCTCGCGACAAGGTCTCGAATTGTGCCCGCATTCTTAGCCTCGACCGCGCCGACGAGCGCCGCCCGAAAACGGTCGAAGTCGGCGTCGCCGCGGCACAATTCGATCGGCGGGAGCCGGTTGGGGGTGACCGCGGGCACGGCCGCGGCAAGCAGCAAGGCGATCGCTGCTCCGGTCACTCGAGCGGGATGATGACCTCGTCGGGGCGGACGAGGCCGAGGTCCTTGCGCACCAGCTCGTCGGCCATGTCGGGATCGGCCTTGTCGGGATCGAGCAGCCGCGAATGATGCTCGAGCTGCGCGCGCTGCTGGTCGAGCGCGGCCAGCTCCGCCTGCCGGTCCTTCAATGCGCGGTGATAGCCGCCCCAGGCGAGCAGGCCATTGGACCCGGCGATCGC
>JANNDN010000327.1:0-3291 GCA_031387795.1 Sphingomonas sp. | reverse complement strand
TCGTCGCCGAGCTTGAGGCCGGCGCGGCTCGCCAGCCGCTCGAGATTGAGCGCTCCGAGTGCGGCCTCGATAATGTGGCGGACGATTCGCGCCAGGATCAGCCCGGCGAAGAAAAACAGCCCCGCGCCGAGCAGCTTGGGGATGAAGGCGAAGACCTCGTTGGTCAGTGCAGTGACCGGGGTCAGCACGCCCGACAGGCCGAGCGGCTGGAGCGCGGCGATCAGCCCGACCAGCCACACGATCCAGTAACCGAGGCGACCGACCTCCTTGCCGATCCGTTTCTCGCTGGTGTTGGGGTCGCGCTTGAGGATGGGGACGCGGTCGATGATCCGCGCCAGCCCCCATTGCACCGCCTTGGCGACGAAATGGGTGACGACGAGAATGACGATTGCGAGCAGCAGCCGCGGCCCCCAATCATACAGCTGGTTCTGCCAATAAGCCGCGGGCGTCGTGTCCTGGTACATCGCTCACTCCTCTGTGTCGGTCGCAGTGCGGTCCTTCTCTAGCGCTTTCCGGCGCTCGTTCCAAAAGGCGATTCGCTCAGCGATGCGGGCTTCGAAGCCGCGGTCGCTGGGGCTGTAGTAGGTCTGCGGCGCCATCTCGTCGGGCCAGTAATTCGCGCCCGAGAACGCCTCCTCGGAATCGTGGTCGTAAGCGTAGCCTTTGCCATAACCGATGTCCTTCATCAGCTTGGTCGGGGCACTGAGGATGCTTGCCGGCGGCATCAACGAGCCGGTGTCGCGGGCGCTTTTCCACGCCGCTTTCTGCGCCACATAGGTCGCGTTCGATTTGGGCGCGGTGGCGAGGTAGAGGCAGGCCTGCGCGATGCCGATCTCGCCCTCGGGGGAGCCGAGGAAATCATACATGTCCTTGGCCGCGAGGCATTGAACCAGAGCGTTGGGATCGGCGAGCCCGATGTCCTCGACCGCGGCGCGGACCAGCCGGCGGAGCACGAACAGCGGCTCCTCGCCCGCGACCAGCATCCGCGCGAGATAATAAAGCGCGGCCTGCGGGTCGGACCCGCGGATCGCCTTATGAAGCGCGCTGATGAGGTTGTAATGACCCTCGCGGTCCTTGTCGTAGACGGGCACGCGGCGGCTCAGAAACTCGCCCAACTCGGCCGGACCAAGCGGCTCGGGCAGGCCCGCGGCGAACAAAGTCTCGGCCTGGTTGAGGAGGAAGCGGCCGTCACCGTCGGCGCTCGCGATCAAGGCTTCGCGCGCTGCTTCGGTGAGGGGCAATGAAGCGCCCTCGATCCCCTCGGCGCGGCCGATCAGCTCGCCCAGCGCGTCATGGCCGAGCCGGCGCAGGATCAGCACCTGGCAGCGCGAGAGCAAGGCGGCGTTGAGCTCGAAGCTCGGATTCTCGGTGGTTGCCCCGACGAGTGTTACCGTGCCGTCCTCGACGAAGGGCAGGAAGCCGTCCTGCTGCGCGCGATTGAAGCGGTGGATTTCGTCAACGAAGAGCAAGGTCTGCTGTCCCGCCCGCGCCGCCTGCCGCGCCTCGGCGAACAGTTTCTTGAGATCGGCGACCCCGGAGAAGACCGCGCTGATCGCGACGAAGCGCAGGCCTACCGCGTCGGCGAGCAGCCGCGCGATGCTGGTCTTGCCGGTCCCTGGCGGCCCCCACAGGACCATCGACGACAGCCTCCCCGCGGCGACCATCCGGCCGATCGCTCCCTCGGGTCCGGTCAGATGCTCCTGCCCGACGATGTCGCCGAGCGCGGTCGGCCGAAGTCGGTCGGCGAGCGGTGCGTTGGCGGCGGTCTCGGAGGAGCCGGGCAGGCGCTCGGCGAGTGCATCGGGAAACAGATCGGCCATCGGGTCGACTTTAGGCGGCGCAACAAAAATTGCACCCATCCTCTTGCGTAAGATATATCTTGGACATATCTGAGATGCATCGATTGGAGGATCTGAGCATGACTCGAAAGCATTCGCACGGATGCGGCCCCCGCGGCCGCTGGGAGTTCAACATTCCCGAAGGACTGTTCGCCATGGGCGGGCGCGGCGGTAGCTGGGGCCCGTTCGACATCGACTTCGGCGATGGTCCGGGCGGCTGGGGCGACCGGCCCCGCGGCCGGCGGCGCTCGCAGGTCAATGCCGACGATCTGCGCCTGCTGATCCTGTTCCTGATCGCCGAGAAGCCGCGCCACGGTTATGACGTGATCAAGGCGGTCGAGACATTGAGCGACGGTCACTATGTGCCCAGCCCGGGCGTGGTCTATCCGACCCTCACGATGCTCCAGGACATGGGGCATATCGAGGAGGTTCCTGAGGAAGGCTCGCGCAAGACCTATCAGGCGACCAGCGAGGGACGCGCGTGGCTCGAGGAGCAGGGCGAGCAGATGAGCGAATTGCTCGAAAGGCTCGACAGCATGGGTGGCGGCCGGCGGCGCCGTTCGGACAGCCCGCAGATCGGCCGCGCGATCAAGAATCTGATGACCGCGCTCAGCCATCGCGTCGGCCGCGACGGGTTCGACGAGGATCTGCTGCTCGAAATCACCGCGATTCTCGACGAGGCTGCGCAGCGGATCGAGCGGGTTAAATAGGGACTATCGCCGCGCCATACGGGCATGGCGGGCGCGCTTTTCAATTACCCGGGCGTAGACCTTGAGAACGCCCGAATTGATCGCGTCCCAGTCCTGGGTACGGGCGAAGCCGAGCCCCACCTTGCCGTGGCGTTCGCGCAGCTTTGGATTGCGGGCATAGAGTTCGAGTGCGTCGGCGTAAGCGTCGATGTCGCCGGGTTCGCAAAGCATGCCGTTCTTGCCGTCGACGACGAGGCTGGTGGCACCCGTTGCCTCGGCCGCGACGATGGGCAGCGCGCAGGCCATCGCTTCCAATGTGACATTGCCGAACGCCTCGGTCACCGAGGGGTTGAGGAAGACGTCCCCGCTGGCGAGTGCGCGGGCGAGGTCATCGCCGACCAGGTGACCCACGAACACCCCGCCGGGCATACGCTCCTCAAACCACGCCCGCGCCGGCCCCTCGCCGATGATCATCGCGTGATGCGGGACGCCGCGATCCTTGAGTTCATCGAGCGCGCCGGCGAAATCCTCGAGCCCCTTTTCGAGCACCAATCGGCCGAGGAAGGCAACCGCGAGTTCGTCGTCGGCGATGCCCAGGCTCCGCCGCCAGGCCATGTCGCGCCGCCCGGGGTGGAATTGCTCGCGGTCGACGCCGCGGGTCCAGATGTGGATGTTGCGGCTCATATGCTGCGCGCGCAGCACTGCCGCGGTCGATTCGGCGGGGACTAGGACCGCGTCGCAGCGCCGGTAGAGCCGCCGCAGCA
>JANNDN010000104.1:0-1887 GCA_031387795.1 Sphingomonas sp. | reverse complement strand
GCCAATCGCGCCCCGATCGCGCTTGTCGGGGGACCGCTCTCTCGCTAAGCCGCCCCGCCCAGGCACCCGTAGCTCAGCTGGATAGAGCGCTGCCCTCCGAAGGCAGAGGTCACAGGTTCGAATCCTGTCGGGTGCGCCACTACTGAACCGCGGTCAGGCAGGCGGCCAGTTTTCCAAAATCTCGACGAAGCGGCTAAGCCACGCATTCGTCTGATGGCCGTCGACCGCGCGGTGGTCGATGGTCAGCGTGACATAAGCCATCGGGCGGATCACGATCGCGTCCTCACCGCCGATCTCGCGGACAATCGCGCGCTTCTCCAATTTTCCAACTCCCAGGATCGCGGCCTGGCCCTGATGGAGGATGATCGGCGCGGCGAGCAGGCTGCCCGAGACGCCATGGTTGGAAATGGTGAAGCTGCCCCCGCTGACATCGGCGGCCTTGAGCTCGCCAGAGCGCGCGCGGGCGGTGAGATCGTCGAGCCGCGCGCCGATTTCCTCGAGGCGCAGCGAGCCGGCGTCCTTGACCACCGGAACCACCAGCCCCTTGTCGCCAAGCGCGGTGCCGACCCCGATGTCGATGGTCCGAGCGATGGCGATACGGTCCTGCTCCCAGCGCCCGTTGATCGCCGGAGCGGCGGCCATCGCCTCAGCCGCCGCCTTGACGATGTACGCGGTGTAACTGAGCTTCGTCCCGCGATCCGCGAGCGCTTTCTTGTGCTCGGCGATGGCGGAGAAATCAGCCTCGAACACCGCGGTCACATGCGGCGCGTCGGTGACCGCGCGGACCATATTCTCCGCGATCTTGAGCCGCATCCGGTCGGGCGCGATGGCGGCGATCGGCGGCGCCGCACCGCCTGCGAGCGCCGCATCGACATCCTCGCGCGTGATCCGGCCATTACGACCGGTGCCAGCGATTCGGGTGGGGTCGATGCCATGATGCAAGCAGGCGCGCTTGACCGAGGGGGAGAGGCGGGATTCGCGCTCCAAACCAATCTCGTTCGTCCTGAGCGAAGTCGAAGGGCGTCGTTCCGGCGAACGCGCGGAGCGCCCTTCGACTACGCCCTGCGGGCTCCGCTCAGGACGAACGGCCGCCTCAGTTTCGATTCTTCCCAACAGCGCCCCCGGCAGCGCCTCCGCATCCGTATCGAGCAATATCTCGCTCAACACCCCCGCCGCGGGCGAAGGCACCTCCTGCGTCACCTTATCGGTCTCCAGCTCGACCAATGGATCGTTGACCGCAACAGCATCGCCGACCTTTTTGAGCCAAGCGCGGACCACCGCCTTGGTGCCTTCCTGCTCGTCGGGAACACGAACCTCGATCATCAAAATCCCACCAGCCGGTCGATTTCGGCGCGGATCTTGTCGACCGACGGCAGCGCCCACTCCATCAGCTTGGGATGATGCGGGCTCGGGATGTCGGGCATGGTCACGCGTGCCACGGGGGCGTCGAGATCGAGGAACGCCTCGTCCGCGATCACCGCCGCGATTTCCGCGCCGAAGCCCCCAGTGCGCAAATCCTCGTGGACGATCAGGCAGCGGCGGGTGCGGCGGACGCTGCCCAGCACCATATCGCGGTCCCATGGGTTGAGGGTGCGCAGGTCGATGACATCGGCGTCGATGCCTTCCGCGGCAGCTTCGCAACGCGGGACCATCGCGCCCCAGGTGACAATCGTGATCGCATCGCCCTCGCGGGTTTTCTTCGCCTTGCCGAAGTCGAGGACATAGGTATCCCCAGGCCACGGCCGTCGCGCCCAGGCATCGTCGAGCATCGCGCGATGCTCGAAAAACAACACCGGGTCGTGCCCGCGCAGCGCCATCCGCAGCAGCCCGACCGCGTCCTCCGCGTTACTCGGCACCGCGACCTTCCATCCGGGATTGTGGACGAAT
>JANNDN010000260.1:0-10952 GCA_031387795.1 Sphingomonas sp. | reverse complement strand
CGATCCGGGCGTGTAGATCAGGTCGACCGCATCCTCGCCCACGATGCGCACGGGCGAAAGGCGGATCTCGCCCGAGGTCGCGGTCTCGGGAAGCTCGAAGATTGCCACCTGACCCCTGCGGTTGGCGACGACCAAGGTCCGCTCATCGATCCAGCTCAGGCCGTGCGGCTGAACGAGGACATCCGATTCAAGCTCGAGCGGGGCGGTCAGCGATATTGCCGGCGGTTCGCTGTCCCAAACCGTCTCGATCCCGAGAATCAGCAGCCGGTTCTCGTTGAATCCCGCCACGGCGAGGCGTCCGCCGTCGGGCGAGAATATCACGTCCTCGGTCCGGCCGATCCGCGCAATCGCCGCGCGAACCTCCTTGCTGGCGGTAAACTCGACCAACATATCTGGCTCCCCCGTGATCCTGATGGCGCGCCCGCCAGAAACCCGCAACCTTGCGCCCGATCGCCGTTCGCCGAAAAACGCTGCCTTTGACGCATCGCGCCGCTATGGCCGACCGATTGCAGAGGAGAGGCGCATGACTTTTGAATTTCGCCGGCGGGAGTTTTTGGGCGGCGTTGCTGCGGTTGGATTGCTCGGCGGGTGCCGGGTCGGCGGTTCGGTGGGCGAAAACGCCGCGGAAAGCGCGGGCACGCTTGGCGCGACGCTCGATGGCGTCGCGGAGAAGATCCTCGGTTATTTTCCGGAGAATGCGACCTTGCTCGGGATCGCCACCGGCAAGCGCGCGCCGTTCGCGCACCAGCTTCGCGACCAGACCCCGGCGGGCGTCGAGGCGCGCAAGGATGGTATCGACCAGCAGCTTGCGGCGCTGGGCGAATACGACCTCACCGATCTTTCCAAGCCCGATAATCTCGACGGTGCGGTCGCGCAGCAAGGGTTCGAGCTCGCCAGGACCGGCTATGCTTTCCCGTTCGGCGATCCCTTGGTGATCGATCCGAACACCGGCTATCGCAACACGCCATATGTCGTGAACCAGCTCGGCTGCGCGTTTATCGACGTGCCCGATTTTCTCGACACCCGCCACACCGTCGAAAGCGAGGAAGATGCGCTCGCTTATGCTGACCGCGTCGACGCTTATGCGCGCAACATAAATGGCGAGACCGAGCGACTGGCCCACGACCGCGGAATAAGCGTGGTCGCGCCCGACTTCGTGCTCGACAAAACAATCGCGATGATCGCCGCCGGCGCGGCCGAAAGGCCGGACCAGACTGTGATCGTCGCTTCGCTCAAGAAAAAGCTTGCCGCCAAGGGACTCGATCCGAAAATCGCCGACCGGGTCACCCAGGCCATGGCGGCCAAGGTCATTCCGGCGCTCCAGCGGCAGCACGAGGAACTGAAAGCGCACCGCGCCGTCGCGACCAGCGATGCCGGGGTTTCGCATTTCAAGGATGGCGGCGATTATTACGCCTGGGCGCTGCAGGCCGGAACCACGACCAAGCTCAGCCCCAAGGAAATCCACCAGCTCGGCCTCGACCAGGTCAAGTCGATCCAGTCGCGCGCGGACGAGATCATGCGCAAGCAGGGTATTACCGGCGGGACGGTCGGGGAGCGTATGGCGGCGCTCGGCACCCGGCCCGACCAGCTGTTCGCCAACACCGACGCCGGACGGCAGCAATTGCTCGCGTACATCAACGGACGCGTCGTCGATATTCGCGGGCGGATGCCGCAGGCGTTCGCGACCTTGGTCCCGGGCAAGCTCGAGGTGGTCCGCGTGCCCCCGTCGATCGAGGCCGGCGCTCCGGGCGGCTACGCCTCGGCCGGGACGATCGATGGTAAGGTGCCGGGCCGCTACTACATCAACCTGCGCGACACGGCGGAATGGCCCAAGTTCAGCTTACCGACTTTGACCTACCACGAGGGCATTCCAGGCCACATCTGGCAGGGCGAATATGCCAATCGCATGCGCCTGCTACGCTCGATGCTGGCGTTCAACGCCTACAGCGAGGGCTGGGCACTCTATTCGGAGCAATTGGCGGACGAGCTCGGGGTCTATGCCGACGATCCGCTGGGCCAGCTCGGTTATTTGCAATCGAGCTCGTTCCGCGCCTGCCGTCTGGTGGTGGACACCGGACTTCATGCGATGAATTGGAAGCGCGACCAGGCGGTCGACTGGTTCGTCAAGACCAACGGCGACGAGCGCAGTTCAGTGACCAGCGAAGTCGATCGTTATTGCGCGATGCCGGGGCAGGCCTGCGGCTATAAGGTCGGGCACCTCGAGATCGTTCGACTGCGCGAGAAAGCGCAACAGGCGCTCGGGTCCAGATATGACATCAAGCGCTTCAACGATGCGGTGGTGCTTGGCGGCGGGGTGCCGATGACCCTGCTGGCGACCGTGATCGACCAATATATTGCGAAGGCGAAAGCCTAGCGCCGCGCTTTTGCAAGTCCGATGTAGGCGGCGGCTCCGCTCAGTGCCGCGGTGATCGCAGCGACGATGAGGGCGGCGGCGAAAGCCGACAGGAGCCGGTCGCCGTCGGCGGCGAGCACCGCGCCGAGCAGCGCGGTCGCGATCAAGCCGCCGGTGCGGGACAAGGCGCTGTTGAATCCGCTGACCATGCCGGTGTGCGCGGAATCGACCGAGGCGAGCACCGCGGTGGTCAGCGGCGCGACCGCGATCGTCATTCCGAGCGCGATCACCGTCAGCGCCGGAAAGACGTTCAGCCAATAGCCCTGATCGCCCGCGATCCGGGTCGCGAGCAGGAAGCCGGCAGCGACGATGCAGGGACCGATGGTGAGCGGCCAGCGCGGTCCGATCCGGCTCGCGATCTTGCCCATCAGCGGGGAGCCCACTGTCAGCACCACTGCCAGCGGCAGCATCGCCAGTCCGGCATCGACCGGCGAATAGCCACCCGCGCTGATCAGCACGTAGGGAAACAGCAACAGCGCGCCGCCGAACGCTCCGTAGAGCATGAACGTCATCAGATTGAGCGCGGAAAAATCGGGGCAGGAGAAGTAACGGAGCGGAATGGTTGCGTCTTTCCCCCGGCGCCGCTCGACCAGAAGGAAAGCGGCAGTCAGGATAATTCCGGCAACGATCGTGCTCCCCGCGACCGGATCGAGCACGCCATGGGCGGACCATAAGGTCAGGCCGTAAGTAATCCCGAGTAGAGCCAACGTCGCCAACGCCGATCCGAGAAAATCGAGCGGCGCGGCGGACTTGGCTTTGGATTCTTCCACCTTGAGCATCGCGATGGCGATGGCTGCCGCCGCAACCGGCAGGTTGATGTAGAAGATCGCGGGCCAGCCGACATTCTCGACCAGCCAGCCGCCGATCAGCGGCGCGACCGCCGCCGCCATCGCGCCCGCCGCAGCCCAGATGCCGACCGCTTTGCCGCGCTCTTCGCCGTCGAACGCCCCATTGAGCAAGGCAAGGCTGTTCGGGAGCAACAACGCCGCGCCCACGCCCTGAATCGCTCGCCCGAACAGCAATAGCGCGAACGATGGCGCGACCGCGCACAGCAGCGACGCAGCGGCGAACAGACCGGTCCCGATAATCAGCCAGCGGCGCCGGCCCTGATGATCGCCAAGTGCGCCGCCGAGCAGGATCAAAGCGGCCAGCGGCAAAGTGTAAGCATTGACCAGCCATTGCACTTCGGCAGCGCTGGCATCGAGGCTGGTGCGGATCGCGGGCAAGGCGACGTTGAGCACCGAGCCATCGATGAAGGACAGCGACGAAGCCGCCACCGACATCACCAAAGTCCAGTTGGCAGCGCGCGCGCGTGTTGCGGTCACACCGGGCGTCGCGGCGGATTGATGCGGTCGATCAATCGCCGCAGCATCCGCCGCGCCGCGATCGCCAGCCACAGCGACAGGATGACGAGGATCGCGGCGATTAGTGCGGCGGCGATGGGGTTGGCGATGGCGAGTGCGAGCAGGCCGCCGGTGGCGACATCCTCGACGGTCGAGACGGCGATATTGCTGAACGGCTCGGGGCTGGCGTTGACGATCGTCCGCGCGCCCGCTTTGCCGGCATGAGCGAGCAGCGCCGCGCCGCCGCCGAGCAGGAAGCTCGCGACCTGCCAGGCGGGGTCGCCGCTATCGACGATGGCGAGGCTGAGCAGCGCTCCGCCAAGCGGCCGGATGAAGCTGTGGATCGAGTCCCAGGCGCTGTCGACCCAGGCGATCTTGTCGGCGAAGAATTCGGCGAGCGTGCCGATGCCGGCGGCGGCGAGGACCCAGTTGTTGGCGAGAATATCGAGCGCCTGAAGATGTTCGGGCAGCGCGATCCAGCCGAAGCGCATTCCGATCCCCGTCACCAGGGTCACGAGATAAAGCCGCCACCCCGCGAGCAGGCTGGTCGACGCGGCGAGTGCGATCAGTTCGGTGGCGCCCATTGATTGCTACAAAACCTCGAACAGCCCCGCGGCGCCCATGCCGCCGCCGACGCACATTGTGACGACGACATATTTCACCCCGCGGCGCTTGCCTTCGATCAGCGCGTGGCCGGTCATCCGCGCGCCGCTCATGCCGTAGGGGTGGCCGATCGAGATCGAGCCGCCGTTAACGTTGAGCCGGTCCTCGGGGATGCCGAGCTGGTCGGCGCTGTGCAGCACCTGCACCGCGAACGCCTCGTTCAATTCCCACAGGCCGATGTCGTCCGCCTTCATATCAAAGCGCTTAAGCAGTGCCTGAACCGCCGGGACCGGGCCGATGCCCATTTCATCAGGCTCGGTGCCGGCCACCGCCATGCCGATGTAGCGGCCCATCGGCGCGATCCCGCGGCGTTCGGCTTCCTTCGCCTCCATCAGGATCGAGGCCGAGCTGCCGTCGCTCAATTGGCTGGCGTTGCCGGCAGTGATCGAGGTGTCGGGGCCGAGCACCGGATTGAGGCCGTTGAGACCCTCGATTGTGGTGTCGGCGCGATTGCCCTCGTCCTTGGAAATCGTGATTTCTTTTTGCGAAACCTCGCCGGTCTCCTTGTCCTTGACCATCATCGTCGTGGTCACGGGCACGATCTCGTTGTCGAAGCGGCCGGCGGCCTGCGCCGCGGCGGTACGCTGCTGGCTGCGCAGCGCATAATCGTCCTGTTTGTCGCGCGCGATGCCGTAGCGCTTGGAAACGGTCTCCGCGGTTTGCAGCATCGGCATATAGACATGCTTGTGCATCGCCATCAGTGAGGGGTCGGGCGCGATCCGCATCTCGGGCGTCTGGACCATCGAGACGCTGTCCTGCCCGCCCGCCGCGACAATATTCATGCGGTCGGTGATGATCTGCTTGGCTGCGGTCGCGATCGCCATCAGCCCCGACGAGCATTGGCGGTCGATGGTCATCCCCGACACCGTCACCGGGCAACCGGCGCGCAAGGCGACCAGGCGCCCGATATTGCCGAACTGCGTGCCCTGCGTCAGCACCGCGCCCCACACCACGTCGTCGATCTCGCCCGCATCGATCCCGGCGCGCTCGATCGCGGGCTTCAAGGAAAAGCTGCCCAGCGTCGGTCCGGGGGTCGCGTTGAACGCGCCCTTGTAAGCGCGGCCGATCGGGGTGCGGGCGGTTGAGACGATGACGGCGTCACGCATGAACTTCACTCCTCAGATAATCATCAGGCCGAGCCACAAAGCGGACAGCGCGGGCTTTTCCTCGCCCTCGATCTCGACCAAAACCCGGTGGCGCATCAAAACCCTTCCCGGCACTTTCTCGTCAATCGAGTCAAGCGTGAAGCGGCCGCGCACCCGGCTGTCCGATCGCACCGGCGCCAGGAAGCGCACATTCTCAAGCCCGTAATTGATCGCCATCTGCAGGCTGTCGGGGAGGAGCATCGCTTCGGCCCCCATGCGCGAGAGCAAAGACAAAGTCAGGAAGCCGTGGGCGATGGTCCCGCCAAACGGGGTCGCGGCCGCGGCGGCGGGATCGACATGGATGAACTGGCGGTCCTCGGTCGCGTCGGCGAAGGCGTCGATGCGCGCCTGGTCGATGGTCAGCCAGGACGAGACCCCCACTTCCTCGCCCACTCTGGCGCGGATGGCGTCGAGGCTAGAGATCGGCATCGCCGGTCCGCGCTCGATTTTCGCCGGTGATGGCGATCTGGACTGGATAAGCGAACGCGATCCCCTCCGCGGCGAAACGCGCGTGAAGGCCCTGCATGATCGCGTCGCGATCGATCGCCAGCCGGTCCGGATCGATGCCTTTGGCCTCATAGACCAATTGATAATCGAGGCTCGACGGGCCGAAATTGACCAAGGTGCAGCGCTGCAGCTTGCAGCCGGCAACCGCCTCGACCATTTCGCGGGCGATGTCGTTCATCCGCGCCAGCGTCGCGGGCGGAGTTTCGTAGGCGATGCCGAACGCGATGGTCGAACGGCGCATGCGGCCGTCGGCGAGATTGTGGATCTCGCGCTCGAGCAGCTTGGTGTTGGCCATGATGATCTGCTCGCCCGAGAGCGAGCGCAGCCGGGTGGTCTTGAGCCCGATCCGCTCGACCCGGCCGACGGTCTGGTCGAAGCGGACCATGTCGCCGCGCTTGAACGGCTTGTCGAAGAGGATCGCGAGCGCCGCGAACAAATCGGAGAAGATGCCCTGCGCGGCGAGGCCGATCGCGATCCCGCCAATGCCGAGGCCGGCGATCAGCGCGGTGACATTGACCCCGAGGTTGTCGAGGATGACGACGGTGGCAATGGCGAACAGGGCAATGCTGACCAATACGCGGATGACCGCGCTGGCATTGCCAATGGCAGGGTTGGAATCGTCGTCGCCGACCCTCCGTGCGATCATCGCCAGCACCAGTTCGCGCGCCCAGATTGCGCCCTGCAGCGAAAAAGCGATGATGAACGCCGCGTCGAGCAGACGCTGGGCCTTCAGCGGCGGCTCGACATAAGCGGCGACGATGTCGATCGCGGCGACGACCATGAAGAAAATGCTGGTTTTGGCGAGAACGCGGCCGGTGACGCTGCGCCAGCCGAAGCGCCCGGCCAGCTCTTCTCCGGCGACCATCCGCGCGCCGATCCAGCGCGCGACCAGCATGACCGCGACGATCCCCGCCGCAACGATCGCGCCGACGATCAGGCCTTCGCGATTGTCGAGGACCCAGTCGATCACGCTTTCGGTGTGGCGGATGGGGTCGATGCTGACTTGCACCGGCGCCTTGTGACGGCGCGCGCGCCCTCGATCAACCCTTGGCCGGCCGGCGCCGTTTCTTGGCTGAGAGATAGTCGATCAAGGCGACCTCGCTCGATGTCAGGCGGGCGCGCGCGCGGGGCCGGTCCATTCCGTCGAGCGGATCGCGGGCGTCATCCTTGACCGCGTCGATGAGCTGCGGGTGGACATAGGATTTGCGGCTCATCGCCTCGGTATTGCCGAGCGCCTCGGCGACCGGCTCGATCATCGTCTTGACCGTGATCCGCGCGTCCTCGGCTTTCCTGAGCATCTGGTCCATGGCGATCACGCTCGCGCTCCAGGTGCGGAAATGCTTGGCGGTGAAGTCGCCGCCGGTGGTTTCCTTGATGTAAGCGTTGACGTCGCTCGAGGTGACCGGGCGGGGCTCGCCGTCGCCGTTCACATATTGGAACAGCATCTGGCCGGGCAGCTCCTGACAGCGGGCGACGACGCGCTTCAGATGGCTGTCGGTGAGGGTCATTTCGTGCACGATGCCGTGCTTGCCGGTGAAGCGCATCAGCATCTTGCTGCCCTTGCGACGGATGTGGCGCGAACGCAGGGTCGTCGCCCCGAAACTTTTGTTATCTCGCGCATATTGCTCATTGCCGACCCTGATATGTTCGGTGTCGAGCAGGCGGATGATCGCGGCGAGGACGGTCTCGCGCTCCATCTTGCGGCGTTTGAGGTCTTTCTCGACCCGCCGCCGGAGCTTGGGCAAGGCCTTGCCGAATTCCTTGAGGCCGTCGAATTTCGAGATCGAGCGCTTGGCGGTGAAATCGGGGTGATAGCGATATTGCTTGCGGCCGCGGGCATCGATTCCGGTCGCCTGGAGGTGGCCACCGGGATCGGCGCAGAACCACGCCTCGACATAGGCCGGGGGAAGCCCGACTGCATTGAGGCGGTCGATTTCGGAGCGATCGGTGATGCGCGTTCCCGAGGCGTCGAAATAGGCCCAGCCGGTGCCTTTCCGTTCGCGGGTGATCCCCGGCTCGCTGTCACTGCTATGCCGCATCGATCCCTCGCTGCCCGGTTGAAGTCCTGAGCGGGGATAGACGCGAGCGGACCGCGCAAGTTCCAGTGCCTCGGCAAAAGGCGGTATCCCTCAATCGCTCGCCACGGTCAGGGCCTCGATTGTCAGCTCGGTCGACCCGTCAACCGCTCGCCATTGCCTCTCGGCAACATGCACGTCGGCGACGATGATGCCGGGGATGACGAACTCGGCGTCCTCGATGCGGTGGACCATCCGCCCGGCAAATGCCTCATGGTGCTCGCCGACGATACGCAGCGCGATCCGGTGGCGTTCGCCATCGAAGGTTAGCGATCGCCAGTCGGTCGAGCGCCCGTCGGTGATCAGGATGTGGTCGCGCGGCGCTCCGGATCGGGCGACGAGGGCGCGCAGCAGCCCCAAGGCAGCGGGTGACAGGCCAAGGCCGGTCACTGGATCGCCTCCAGGAACGCGAGGACCCTGGCGACCGTCCGGGGCCGGGGGTCGCGCCCGTTGCGCAGGTCGAAGACGAAGCGCGGGTCGCCCATGACGATACGTCCGAATCGGGTTGGTGGCGTGTCATTTTGGCGAAGGAATTTTTCAACCTCTCTCAGTAGATACACTAGACAATCCTAACCTTCAGAACGACTCGGCCAAAGCCTCAATTTCAATGCAATTCCTACTTGTCTAGGAATTTTCCTATCCCTAAGAGTCTGTTAAACATGGATGCACGAGAGACCCTTGAACGGCTTTGCCTAGAGCGTGGAGAGGATTTCGCGGGCCTCTCGAGGATGCTCGGCCGCAATCCGGCTTATGTTCAGCAATTCGTCCGCCGCGGCGTTCCCAAGCGCCTGAAGGAGGAGGAGCGGCGCAAGCTGGCGCGCTATTTCGGAATCTCCGAATCCGTGCTCGGCGGACCGGGGGAAGTGGGCGAGGCGGCGGGGTTGCTCAGCGTCAACCGCCACCCGGTGTCGGTGTCGGCGGGCCCCGGCGCGGTTCCAGGTGGAGAACTCGGCCGGCCCTATTTCGCGTTCGACGAGCGCTGGCTCAAATCGATGACCGGCTCGGCGCCGTCGAAGTTGTCGATCGTCCGCGTCGAGGGCGATTCAATGTCCCCGACGCTCGATTCCGGCGACGACATTCTGGTCGACCTCGCCGACTGTAACAGCCGGCTCCGCGACGGCATCTATGTGGTCCGGATCGACGATGCGCTGGTGGTGAAAAGGCTCGCTTTAAGTCCGCGCGGTCGGCGGGTCACGATCCAGTCCGACAATCCCGCTTATCCCGACTGGCCCGATTGCAGCATCGACGAGATCCATTGCATCGGCCGGGTCATCTGGTCGGGGCGCAAAGTCGCCTAAACGTCGCCGCCGCGGCGAGCGCGGTCGCTCAGCCAGATGATCGCCGCCACCGCCGCTCCGGCAAGGGTTCCGATCCACACCCCGGCGAGCGGGTCGCGCAAGGCAAGGCCGATGACAAAGCCGACGAAGATGAACAGGCTGAGAAAGCAGCCGCCGGCGCGGGCATCGGGCTTGAGCATGGCGACGCCATGACAGAGCCCGCCTGGCCGCGCCAGTGGGCCATTCTATTGGTCAACGGCGCGTTCACCGCATTGTTACGCGATCGCTCAACCGGAGCCGGGTTAAGGACGGGCCATGCTTTCGCCCTACATTCATTGCCGCTCCTCGCTTGCCGACGCGGCCGAGCTGATCGAGCATTATGGCGACCAGGCAATGATCGAGGCTGCCGCGCGCGCCGCCACCAGCCGCAACGCCGGCAACGTCGTCCGCTTCTGCCACTGGCGGCAAATCGAGCGGGTGATTGCCGCGCTGAGTTGCGAGGAAGTCGCCGGCCTGGTTCATTAAGCGCACGAATTCAGAGCCTTAGCCAAGGAAGCACAAAGGCCCGGTCGGCCTGATTGAGACTGGCGCCTCCGTGGCGGTGCGGTTAGTCTGGCCGCTTGATGCGCAAGCGGGGATCAGGAGAAGGGGCCGCGTGGCTGCTCGGCGCGGTTGCGGCTGCCGTTGGCGCCAGCCATCCCGCGCTCGCTCAGCAGGCAGCGCCGCCCGCGCCCGATCCGACCGAGCTCGACCCCAACGCGCCGATGGCCCCGCTGCCCGATCTGGGAGTCGAGTGGCCTGACATGGACGCACCCGATGACCCCGGAGCGGCGCCATCCACAGTTGCCCCGCCGACTGCGGCTGAAGTGGCCCCCGGAACCGAGGACAATGCCACGATCCGCTATTCGCTCATCCTTACGGGTCTCGAGGGCGTCGGCGACTCCACCGCCATTCTCGCCACCTTCCGCAAGCAATCCGCACTCGAGGCCGACCGCCGCAAGTCCGCCAATACCGCGCAAGTCAGCCGCCGCTCGCGCGCAGATTCGGCGCTGCTCGCCGAAATCCTGCGCAGCCAGGGCTATTATGACGCGCTGGTCGAGCCCCGCATCGAGGGGACGGCCAGCGGGCTCGTGGTGACCCTCTCGGCCGATCCCGGCGAGCAATATCGCTTCGCTTCGGTCGAGCTTCCCGGACTCGAGGCAGCAGGGCCAGAGTTTGAAAAGCTCCGCGATGCCTTCGCGGTCAAGAAAGGCGATCCGGTCATCGCCGCCGACGTCATCGCCGCCGGCACCGCGATTGACCGCGCGCTTGGGCAGGAGGGGTTCGCCTCGGCCGAAATCGGCGAGCAGGACGTCGTCGTCAATCACCAGACCCATCTCGCCAGCCTGGTCCTTCCGGTCACGCCCGGCCCGGTCGCCGAGTTCGGGCTGATCCATGTCAGCGGCGAGCCGCCGTTCGACGCGCAGCATGTCGGGGTGATTGCGCGGTTCCGCGAGGGCGACCGCTTCCGCCGCTCGCGCGTCGATGAT
>JANNDN010000206.1:0-4074 GCA_031387795.1 Sphingomonas sp. | reverse complement strand
GCGATGAGGCTGAAGCTGCGCGGCGCGAACGGATCGCCGAGGATCGCATCGACCCGCGCGCTGACCCGCGGTGGTCGGCCCGATACCTCGCACAGCACGAGGTCGCCTGTTTCCGCATCCTTGAGGTCGGCGATCTGGATTTCGCGGCGCTCTTTCTTGTCGACCGGGGTCAGCCAGAAGCGCGGCCACTCCTCGCGGACGACCCCCAGCACCAGCTCGGCCGAGCGCTGGAGCTTCTTCATCGGGTGGGCGATGAAGCCCTGCCCTTTCTCCTCGGTCCGGGCGAGCACCCGGTCGCCGACCCCCAGAGCGCCGCGGCGATTGCGTTCGACGACGCGGATCTTGGGCGGCGGGGTGTCGGCGTGCCATTGTTCGGGCACCGCCCAGACATTGCCGCCATCGTCGACGTCGGCGATCCGCAGCACGGTGACCTTGGGCACGCCGCCCATCTTGTGGAAGGCGCGGCCAGGCGCCGAATCGATCAGCCCCTCGTCGGCCATGTCCTTGAGCAACGCCTTGAGCAGGATCTTCTCATTGCCGCGCAGCCCGAACGCGCGCGCGATCTCGCGCTTGCCCGCGGGAACGTCGGAGGTAGCGACGAAGTCGAGGATTTGCTGGCGATTGGGCAGGCCGGGAGGCTGTTTGCGGGGCATGGTTTCCTTTGTGTCGTGCCGGGCTCGACCCGGTATCCGCCTTTTATCGTTCCTCGCGCTGAAGGAAGGCAGACCCCGGATCAAGTCCGGGGTTACGATTTACCGCCGCTGGCGATCAATCCGCCAGTTCGATCAACTCGGGCCGGACGCGCCGACGCAGCCGTTGCTCGCGCCACAGGATGACGAGACCCGCGCCGATCACCAAAGGCGCGCCCATCAATGTCCAGTGCGAGGGCAATTGGCTGAACACGAGAAACCCGAGCAGGCTCGCCCAGATGAGCGAAAGATAATCCATCGGCATCACCAGCGCGACCGGCGCCAGGCGCAATGCTCCAGTCAGGAACAATTGCGCCGCCCCGCCGGCGGCCGCCATGACCCCGATCACCGCGAACACATCGCCGCTGTGCGCCTGCCCCACAAAGGGCATGGCAAGCCCGAGCGGGACGAGGCTGCTGGCGCCGAACCAGAACACGGTGGTGGCCGCGGCCTCGGTCGCACCCAAATGGCGGATGGCGATGGTCGCGCAGGCAGTCGACAGCGCCGCGGCGATCGCCACGAGCCCGCCGGTCAGCGCGATATGGCCATCGCCCGGCTGGACGATCACCAGCACCCCGGCAAAACCGGCAAGGATCGCTCCCCACCGCCACGGGCCGGTTTTCTCGCCGAGCACGATCGCCGCGAGCAAGGTCGAGAAGATCGGCACCGAAAAGCCGATCGCGGTCGCCTCGGCCATCGGCAGCAACGCGAAGGCGAGGAAATTGAGGCCCATGGCGACCAGCCCGACGCTCATCCGGACGACATGGCCGCCGACGCGCCTGGTCCGCAGCGAGCCGAAGCCCGCACCCAGCCCGACGAACAGGATCGCCGCCAGCGCGGTGCCGAGCTGGCGGTAGAACAGGGTCTCGACCAACCCGACGCCATGCTCCAGCGCCCATTTTACCCCCGCGAACATGATCGCGAGCGTGAGTCCGGCGAGAATTCGCAGCATTATGCCGAGCGGCGCGTTCGGCTCGGCCGGTCGGTCGGTGTCGAGGCGGGGAGGCGATGCCATACCCCAGCTTAGCGGCCGGCCGCGTCGCTGGTCGAGCGATTAGCATGGTTGATCGAAGGGACTCGACGGGTGCCGGTCGGGGCCTCTATCGAGGCGGTGGGGCAAGGGGGTTGAATGTTTTTGAAGACCGTCGCGCTCGTCCCGCTGTTCATGGTGGCGACGCCGCTCCGCTCCGAACCCGCTCCGGCGGCACTCGTCGAATTGCTGACCGAGGAAAAGCAGCTTTCACAGGCCGCGGCGACGCTGCCGCCGGTCGAGGCCATCGCGACAATGCTGGCCGAGGACGCGCGGGTCTATGCCAGGGGCGGGCCGTACCAGGGCCGCGCCGCCGCCGTCGACGCCCTCAAGGCCAATCCCGCCAACCAGGGCAAGGCCGCGAACTGGCGATCGATCAAGAGTGGCATCTCCGGCGACGGCACCCATGGCTTCACATTCGGCTATCTCACCATTGCCGGCGGTGACCCGAAGACCGCGCAGCGCCGCTATCTCGCTTATTGGATCAAGGGTGCAGGCGGCTGGCGGGTGGCTGCGCTCAAGCAGGCGCTCAAGGGACCGAACGAGGTTGAGCTGCAATCCCTGCCGCAATCGATACCCGCCGGCGCTGCCCACGCCGCGCATCGGCCGCAGCCCGACCCGGTCAAGGCCAGGCAGGGGCTGATCGATGCCGAGAAGGCTTTCTCCGACCGCGCCCAAACCGCCGGCATCGGCGCTGCCTTTACCGAAAACGGCCGCAGCGACGCGATCAACGGCGGTCCCGACGGGATCAAGGTCGGGGCAGCCGCCATCGGCGCGGCGGTGGGCGGCGGCGAAGCCGGCCCCTCCCCGGTCAACTGGAGCGCCGACGACGCTCTGGTGGCACCGTCGGGCGACCTTGGCATCACCTTCGGCATGATCCGCGGCAACACCCCGCCGCCGTCGGGCCAGCCGGCCGGCATCCCCTTCTTCACCATCTGGATGCGCGACGGGGCCGACCAGCCATGGCGCTACGTCGCCGAGTGAGGTGCGGGCGCGGCTTGCCCGACGGCCAATCATCCCTAAATCGCGGCAATGGCTTTGCTTTTGCGGGTTTCGGCTGGCAAAATGCATGGCAGGGAATTTCAGGAGTTAGACGCCGTGGCCACTGCCCTCAAAATCGCGCCGAGCAATGAAGCCGGGGAGGTCGCCGAGCTGATCGCCCGGTCGCGCGCGGCGCAGGCCGAGATCGCGCACTACACGCAGGCGCAGGTCGATGCCCTGATCCGCGCGATGGTGTGGGCGGTAGCCAAGCCCGACGTCGCCGAAATGATCGCCCGCCATACGGTCGAGGAGACCCAGCTCGGCAATTACGAGGGCAAATATCTCAAGATCTTCCGCAAGACGCGGGCGACGTTGATGGACATCATCGACGACAAATCGGTCGGCGTTATCGAGGAAGACAAGGCCCGCAACCTGATCAAGATCGCCAAGCCGGTCGGCGTCATCGGCGCGCGGTCGCCGTCGACCAATCCCGAGGCAACCCCGGTGATCAAGGCGATCGCGGCGGTCAAGGGGCGGAACTCGATCATCGTCGCCCCGCACCCGCGCGCCAAGGCGACCAATAAATTGATCTGCGACCTGATGCGCGCGGCGATCGTCAAAATGGGCGCTCCGGCCGACATCGTCATCGGCATCGACGAACCCACGGTCGAGAAGACCAATGAGCTGATGCGTCAGTGCGACCGCATTCTCGCCACCGGCGGCGCGGCGATGGTCACCGCGGCGTATTCGAGTGGCACCCCGGCGCTCGGCGTGGGGGCTGGCAATGCCGTCATCACCGTCGATGAAACTGCCGACCTCGACGACGCTGCGGAGAAGATTCGCCTGTCGAAGACTCTCGACCTCGCCGCGTCGTGCAGCTCGGACAATGCCGTGATCCTGGTCGAGGCCATTTACGACGAGATGCTGGCCAAGCTGGTCGCCAAGGGCGGGCTGATCCTCGACGCCGAGCAGAAGGCAAAGCTCCAGAAAGCGATCTGGGTCGATGGCCACATCAACGCCAAGGTGGTCGCGCAGACCCCCAAGTTCATCGCCGATTATGCGGGTTTCGACATTACCGACGACACGCAATTCTTCATCGTTCCCGAAACCGGCGCCGGTCCCGATTTTCCCTTCTCGGGCGAGAAGATGACCGTGACCATGGCGCTCTATCGGGCGAAGGACATCGACGAGGCGATTGCGCTGACGAACCGCATCCAGGCCTATCAGGGCCAAGGCCACAGCTGCGGTATCTATTCGCGCTCCGACGCCAACATCATGAAATTGGCGGAAGGCACGCATACCAGCCGAGTGATGGTCAACCAGCCGCAGGCGGCCTCGAACAGTGGCAATTTGTGGAACGGCATGCGCCAGACC
>JANNDN010000181.1:0-8483 GCA_031387795.1 Sphingomonas sp. | reverse complement strand
GCCTCCACCCGCCACAAGTCGGGACTGGCAATGCGCTTCCCGCGGGTCAGCCGGATCCGCGCCGACAAGCCCGCCGCCGAAGCGGACCGGATCGCGGCCCTACTGGCGATGGCTTCTTGATGCGCAGCGCGCTGCCGCTAGGCTGACCCTCAATAGACAGAGGGGGCATCATGATTCGTCGATTTTTACTAGCAGCGACCGCGCTTATCGCCGCGACTCCGGCTCTGGCGGAGACCTACGCGATCCAGGCTGGACGGTTGATCGTCGACGCGGCGAAACCGGCGCGAGGGCAATCGACAGTCATCGTCGACAACGGCCGGATCACCCGAATCGAGGACGGCTTCACCGCACCGGCCGGCGTCACGGTCGTCGACGCGCGAAGCCGCACCGTGCTGCCCGGGCTGATCGACGCCCACGTCCACCTGACCAGCGATCCCGGCACGCCCTTCTGGCGCGAGGCGATCGACCCCAACGAGCTAGCGGCGATCGTCGGCGTGAAGAATGCGCTGCTCACGGCGCAGGCCGGCTTCACCACCGTGCGCGACCTTGGCGCCGCGGGTTCATCCAGCTTCGCCTTGCGCGACGCCATCCACGACGGGCTCGTTCCCGGTCCGCGCGTGATCGCGTCGGGCGGAGCGCTGTCGATCGTCGGCGGGCACGGCGATGTCAGCGGCTTCCGCCCCGAAGTGAACGCGGCCCTCGACCCCGGCGGCACTTGCACCGGCGCCGATCAATGCGCGCTCAGGGTGCGCGAATGGGCCAAGCGCGGGTCCGACGTGATCAAGATCACGTCGACCGGCGGCGTCCTCAGCCAGCAGAGCCGTGGGCTAGAAGGCCATTTCGACCCCGCCGAAATCCGCGCGATTACCGGCACCGCGCATCGCCTCGGCCTCAAAGTCGCGGCGCATGCCCATGGCGCCCGGGGGATCGAGGATGCAGCGCGCGCCGGAGTCGACTCGATCGAACACGGCACGTTCGCCGACGGCCCCGCGCTGCAGGCGATGAAGGTCGGCGGCGCGTGGATGGTGCCGACGCTGATGGCGTCAACCGGGCTCAAGGACCGCATCGGCAAAAATATTTACACGCCGCTGGTCGAGGTCAAGGGGCGCCAGGCGTTGGCTGTATGGGGCCGGGGACTGGCCGCCGCTCACCGCATGGGGGTGAAAATCGCCTTCGGCACCGACGCCGGGGTGTTCGAGCATGGCCGCAACGGCGAGGAAGCCGAGCTGATGGTCCGGCTGGGCGGGATGACCCCGCGCGAAGTGCTGATATCGGCGACCAGCGGCGCCGCCGAATTGCTCAATATTGCGGCCGAGACGGGCACGCTCGATGTCGGCAAGGCGGCCGATCTGATCGCGGTCGATGGCGATCCACTGACCGACGCGACCGCATTGACCAAGATCGGTTACGTGATGGCGGGGGGCAGGCCGATCCCGCCCAAGACGCGCTGACGGACGCATAAGAAAAGGGCCGGCGGATCGCTCCACCGGCCCTTCTTTGCCCTGAGAAAAGGCTTTAGCTCACCGTCGAGAGGTTCACCGCCGCATGCTTGCCGCGGCGATCGACCTCGAGCTCGAACTCGAGCTTGTCGCCCTCATTGAGGGTGCTGAGGCCGGCGCGCTCGACCGCCGAGATATGAACGAACGCATCGGGCTGGCCGTCATCGCGCTGGATGAAGCCGAAGCCCTTCATGGCGTTGAAGAACTTGACCGTTCCGGTCGCCTTCTCGCCGGTCAGCTGCCGCTGCGGCGCCTCGGCGCGCTCGACCGCGATCGCCTCGCCTTCGATGCGCAGGTTGGTCGCCGACACCCGGCCGCCACGATCGACCAGAGTGAACTCGAGCGGCTGGCCGTCGGCGAGATCGGTCAGACCGGCCTGCTCGACCGCCGAGATGTGGACGAACACATCCTCACCGCCATCATCGCGGACGATGAAGCCGAAGCCCTTTTGCGGGTTGAAGAATTTGACGATGCCTTTGCCCTCGCCGACAACTTGCGGGGGCATTCCCCCGCCAGCTCCGCCGCCGGCGCCGCCGCCTCGAAAGCCGCCACCGCTACCGCCGCCACCGCCGCGGAAACCACCGCCGCCGGCGCCGCGGTCGCCGCCAAAGCCGCCACCGCCGCTGCGGTCGCCGAAGCCGCCGCCGCCGGCGCGATCGCCAAAGCCGCCGCGATTATATCCGCCGCCGCCGCCAGCGCCGCCGCCTGCACCACGATCCTGGAAGCCCGCGGGCTCCGCAAAGCTGTCACCGCCGAAATTGTCGCGCTTGTCACGGCCACGCCCGCCGCGATCCCCTTTACGCCCTCTATCGAAACCCATTTACCCGTCCGAACTTTCCTGCCCGCTGAAATCAAAAGACCGCTGCGCTCGGGCCAAAGGCGCAACCGGTCGGGCGCGAAAACCACCTCACGCACCGGTGAGGCCCTTACAGGAAAAATTTGAGCCGCTCTAGAGACTCCGGAATCGCCCCGCGACAAGGGGTGGCAAGCAGGGGGGTGTCGGGACTAAAGCAGGAGCCGAACGAGACCCGAGGAGCGGTAATGGCGGTATGTTTCCACGAGGAGGATCTGGGACCCGAGGTGATATTCGCCGACGGGCCGATCGCCATCGATACCGAGGCGATGGGGCTCAATCCGCACCGCGACCGGCTGTGCCTGGTGCAATTGTCGGACGGCCGCGGCGACGAGCATCTGGTCCGCTTCCGCGCCGGCAGCGATTATTCGGCCCCGCGCCTCAAAGCCCTGCTGACCGATCCCCAGCGGCTTAAAATCTATCATTTCGCGCGCTTCGATATCGGCCTCATGCAGGCCTATTTGGGGATCATGGCGGCGCCGCTTTACTGCACCCGGACCGCTTCGCGAATTGCCCGCACCTACACCGATCGTCACGGTCTCAAGGACCTCGTCCGGGAGATTCTCGGCCAGGAGATCAGCAAGCAGCAGCAGACCAGCGACTGGGGCGCCGACGAGCTCAACGAAGCGCAGCGCGACTATGCGGCGAGCGACGTGCGCTTTCTTCACCAGCTCAAGGCAAGGCTCGACGAACGGCTCGAGCGGGAGGGGCGGGCCGAGTTGGCCCAGGCGTGTTTCGACTTTCTTCCGGCGCGGGCGCGGCTCGATCTCGCCGGCTGGGCCGAGCAGGATATCCTCGCCCATGACGGTTGACCCGGGCCAGAAATGAGTGAAGCCGCCCCTCGCGAGCGGTCGACCAAACAACGCTGGGCAGTGCCCGGCGGCGCCCACGACCGGCTCGTCACCTGGAGCAAGATCGCGCTGCCGAGCGCGGTCGGCGTGCTGATCGCTATCCTCATGCTGGCGCCGCTCGATCAGCGCGAGGACGTCAGCTTCATCCTCGACAAGAAAAAGGTCGACAACGCGCCCGAGCGGATGCGGGTCGAGGCGGCGCGCTATACCGGCAGCGACAACAAGGGCCAGCAGTTCGCGATCCGCGCCGAGCGCGCGATCCAGCGCAGCTCGGACGTCCCGCTGATCGACATCGAGGGAATGTCCGCGCGGCTGTCGCTGGCGAACGGCCCGCTCAGCATCGCTGCCAACCGTGGGCGCTACGACATCGATGCCCAGCGGATCGCGATCGACGGCCCGGTCGCGGTCGCGGGACCAGACGGTTATCGGCTCAGCACCAGCAACGTCCTCGTCGACATGAAGGCGCGCCACCTGGAAAGCACGGGCCGGGTGGCGGGGCGAATGCGGCTCGGATCGTTCGAAGCGGGGCGGCTCGAGGCCGATCTCGGCGAGCGGACGATCCGCCTGGATGGCGGTGTGCGCTTGAAAATCGTTCAAGGCGCCGTCAGATGAGGGATATGCGTCGGACTGGCATCATCCTTGCACTACTCGCACTCGCCGGTGGCGGGAGCAGCGCGCTCGGCCAGGCGCAGCGCCAGTCGACCTCCGCGCTCAAGGGCCACGACAGCAATGCGCCGGTCGATGTTACCGCGGACCGGATCGAGGTTCAGGACCGCACCGACCGCGCGATTTTCGCCGGCAACGTCAAGGTCCGCCAGGCGGAGCTTAGTCTCGACACCGCGCGCCTCACCATCGCTTATTCGGGCGGCACCGGCGGCGGCGGGGTGCAGATCCGCCGACTCGACGCGGCCGGCGGAGTGACCGTCACCAGCCCCTCGGAAAAGGCGCGCGGCGATTTCGGAATCTATGACCTCGACCGCAAGCTAATCACCCTGCTGGGCAACGTCCGGCTGGCGCGGGGCGACAATCTGGTCAGCGGAGCGCGGCTTGTCATCGACCTCGAGACTGGACGCGCGGTGATCGACGGCGGTCCGCCCGGGGTCAATCAGACCGGCGGCCGGGTCACCGGCCATTTCACGGTGCCGCAGCGCGGTCGGAACTGATGCGGTGAACGACGCCGCGACTTTCTCCACCGTCGCTGCCGAAGCCCCGGTCGCCGCCGAAGCCCGGGTCGCGAGCGGCGGGCTGTCGGTCCGCTCGATCGCCAAATCCTACGATCGCCGCGCCGTGCTCCACGACGTCAGTCTCGATGTCCATCGCGGCGAGGTCGTTGGACTGCTCGGACCCAATGGCGCCGGCAAGACCACCTGCTTCTATTCGGTGATGGGGCTGGTCAAACCCGACAGCGGCCGCATTTTCCTCGACGGCGAGGACATTACCGGACTGCCGATGTACCGCCGCGCAATCCTCGGCCTCGGCTATCTGCCGCAGGAGACGTCGATCTTCCGCGGGCTCAGCGTCGAAGACAATATTCGCGCGGTACTCGAGGTTTCCGAACCCGATCCGGACGAGCGGGCGGCGCGGCTCGAGCGGCTGCTCGGCGAATTCGGGCTGGTCGATCTGCGCGGGGCCGCGGCGATGTCGTTGTCGGGGGGCGAAAGGCGCCGCTGCGAGATTGCCCGCGCGCTTGCCGCCGAGCCGTCGATCATGCTGCTCGACGAACCGTTCGCGGGCATCGACCCGATTTCGATCGCCGACATCCGCGACCTCGTGCGCGAATTGAAGCAGCGCGACATCGGGGTGCTCATCACCGACCATAATGTCCGCGAGACGCTCGATATCGTCGACCGCGCCTGCATCATCTACGATGGGCAAGTCCTGTTCCAGGGCACGCCCGAAGCCCTGGTCGCCGATCAGGAGGTCCGTCGCCTCTACCTCGGCGAGAGCTTCGCGCTGTAGGCGCGAGGCCGGTGGGACTGGGTCCAAGCCTTTCGATCCGCCAGAGCCAGTCGCTGGTTCTGACCCCCCAGCTGACGCAGGCGATCAAGCTCCTCCAGCTCAGCAATCTCGAACTCGAAGCGTTCATCGCCGAGGAGATCGCCAAGAATCCCTTGCTCGAGGAGCGCGGCGAAGAGGGTGCCGAGCCCGAATCGGGCGAGTGGAGCGGCGATGGCGATGGCGGAGAAGGAGGCGGCGATGGCGAGCCGCCCGACGGTCCGGGCGCCGACGACCTCATCCTCGCCCGCGCCGACGACGACCGGCCGCTCGACCGCGACTGGGAGGAGGAGGCGCTCCAGACCGACAGCTTCGCGGACATCTCCAGCGCCGGCGGGGAAGGCGGGGAAGCGTTCGATTTCGACCGCCTCGAATATGCGCCCGCCTCGCTCGCCGATCATCTTCTCGGCCAGCTCCACGGCGTGCCGGGCACCGTCGGTCGGCTCGCGCGGCTGCTCGTCGAAATGCTCGAGGAGACGGGTTATTTGCCCGTGTCGACAGATGAAATTGCCGAGCGGACGGGCGAGGAGATCGAGCTGGTCGAGAAGGCATTGGCGCTGGTCCAGGACCTCGATCCGCCGGGCGTCGGCGCCCGCAGCCTCGCCGAGTGCCTGGCGCTGCAGGCCAAGGCCGACGACCGTTACGATCCCGCGATTGCGCGGCTGATCGACAATCTCGATTTGCTCGCCAAGGGCCGGACCGCCGATCTCAAGCGCATTTGCGGAGTCGATGACGAGGATCTGACCGACATGATCCGCGAGCTCCGCGGCTACGATCCCAAACCCGGCTGCCGCTATTCGAAGGGCGGGTTCGAGTCGGTGTCGCCCGACGTGTTCGTGCGCCGGACCGCGCGCGGGTTCGCGGTCGAGCTCAATCAGGAAACGCTTCCGCGCCTGCTCGTCAACCGGCGTTATTATGCAGAATTGAAGCAGGGACCGCAGGACAAGGCCTCGCGCGCCTGGCTCGGCGAATGTTTGGCTAGCGCGAGCTGGCTGGTCAAAGCGCTCGACCAGCGCGCGCGGACGATCGTCAAGGTCGTCACCACCATCGTCGAGCGGCAGAAGGGCTTTTTCGAACACGGCGTCAGCGCATTGAAGCCGCTCACCCTGCGCGAGGTCGCCGACGCGATCGAAATGCACGAATCGACCGTCAGCCGGGTCACGTCGAACAAATATCTACTGACCGACCGCGGCCTGTTCGAGCTCAAATATTTCTTCGGGTCGGGGGTCGCGTCGGCCGCGGGCGACGGCGCCGCCGCCGAAGCGGTCAAGGACGAGATCAAGCGCCTTATCGGGGCCGAGACCGAGATCCTCAGCGACGACGCGCTGGCCGCACTGCTCCACACCCGCGGGTTCGAGGTCGCCCGGCGGACGGTGGTCAAATATCGCGAGGCAATGGGGATCGGTTCGTCGATCCAGCGAAGAAGGCAGCGCAAGATAACCGGCGGCTAACTCGCCAGCCGAGCCCAGATCGGCAGATGGTCGGAAGCGCGCAGCGCGGCCTCGCTGCTGTGGACCCCCGCCTCGAGGATCGAAAAGCGGCGGTCGACGATGATCCGGTCGAGCGCGGCGACGGGCTTGCGGCTGTGGAAGCTGTACCCGCATTTGGCAATCTCGAAGCGCTCGTCGAATTCGGCCAGGCTTTTCCCACGCACCCGCCATTCGTTGGTGTCGCCCATCACGACCGTCGGCATGACCGCGTGGCGCTGTTCGATATGGTCGAGGATCGCGAGCACCTGCCGGCGCCGCCTCAGCCCGCTCAGATCAAGATGCATGCCGATGACCCGGAGGTCGATGCCGCGCACCCTGAGTTCGGCCATCACCGCGCCGCGCGGCTCGATCGTGGGCAGATCGAGCGCTTCGAAATCGATCACCTCGACATCGACCTTCACCAGGATCGCGTTGCCGTGCCAACCCAGATTGCGGAAATCGAGCCGCTTCAATGCCGCGGTCAAAGGATGGATCGGCATCCGCTCGATGAATCCGTCGGGGAGTCGATCGAACAGCTTCTTGTGGCGGACGTTGAAATCGACCGCTCGGTAGAGGCCATGATCGTGGAGGAGCGCATGCGGCACCGCCGCCCCGCGGGTCCCGACGCGCTTGTCCGCCTCCTGCAGCGCGACGATGTCGGCGTCGATCTCCTCGAGCACCTGCAACACCCGACCGGGATCACGCCGCCGGTCGAGCCCGACCGCCTTGCGCATATTGTAGCTGGCGACGGTGATGGGGCGTGGTGACGTCACTCGGCGCCAACCGCGGGTGCGTGGATGCGGTTCCTCAAACGTCCAGATTCGCGACGTTTAGCGCGTTGTCCTGGATGAATTCGCGGCGGGGTTCGACGACGTCGCCCATCAGGCGGGTGAAAATCTCGTCGGCGATATCGGCCTGCGCGACCTCGACGCGGAGCAGCGAGCGGTTGACCGGGTCGAGCGTGGTTTCCCACAATTGCTCGGCGTTCATTTCGCCGAGGCCCTTGTAGCGCTGGACGCTGAGCCCCTTGCGCCCGGCCGCGAGCACCGCGTCGAGCAGTTCGGAGGGACGGTTGACCGGGATGGTCTTGCCGCGGGTATCGGCTTCGGCCTCTTCGGTCTCCGCCGGTTCGCCATCCTCGCCCAGATCCACGGTTTCCACTTCGTCGATCGCTGGTACTTCGGGGGCTGGGGCCGAGCCTTTTTTGAGTACGCGGAGCACCGACGGCACGGCATAAGCCTCGGCCTGTTCGGCGGCGAGGCCGTGGAGCTTGCGCGCCTCGACCGACTGGAGGAAGCCGGGCTCGATCAGCGCCGCGTCGGTGACCCCGCGCCACAAGCGACGGATGACATAGCTGCCGTCGGCCGCGACTTCGCCCGACCACACCGCCTCGAGATCCGACCGGCCGAGCCATTCGGCGGCGAAGGCGACCGCGGCGGCGCGCTGGTCGTCCTTGAGCGCGGGATCGAGCGCGCCGAGCAGCGCCAGCGCCTCGATCAGTGCCGGATCATATTTGCGCGGCGCATAACGCATCAGCGTGCGCATCCGCCGGGCATGGTCGATCAGCTTGCGCAGCTCGGTGCCGGTGCGTTCGGTGGCGCCTTCGAGGACGAGGCCGTCGAGCCCGGCGGTGACCAGATATTCTTCCAGCGCCGGATCGTCCTTGAGGTAAACTTCGCTGCGCCCGCGCGCGACCTTGTAGAGTGGTGGCTGGGCGATGAAGAGGTGCCCGGCCTCGATCAAATCGGGCATCTGGCGGTAGAAAAAGGTCAACAGGAGCGTGCGGATATGCGCGCCGTCGACGTCGGCGTCGGTC
>JANNDN010000121.1:0-5160 GCA_031387795.1 Sphingomonas sp. | reverse complement strand
TGCTCGTGCTGATGGCCTACGCCGCCACCTCATTCTTCCTCATCCAGCGAGTGCGCCGGGCCGTCGCCAGTTGACGCCAAGTTAACCCTGATCCGATAGACCGCGCGGTAATGAAGGGCGGAAAGACTTCACGCGCCGTGCCGGCAACGGCCGAAGGGACGCTTGCGCGCCGTTCGGGCCACGGGCGCTTGCCCACCGTCCGGACCGACTTCTTCCTCGATCCCGCCGACCGCCTGACCGAGCAGGAGCGCGCGCTGATGAGCGCGATGCTCCATTGCCTCGTTGCCGAAATCGCCGGCGAGCTCCGCTCTGCTTTGCCCGACCGACGGGTCCCGGCGGGCGAGGACGAGGATCGCGGGCTGATCGACTCGCTCAATCGTGCCGGCCTGCTCGACGAGCCTATCCTGATCGCCTTGCTGCTGCGCCGCGCCGACGAGGAGCGGATCGCGAGCGCCGCCTCCGCCCGCTCGGGGCGGAGCGAGGCGCGGGTCCTGCAGGGCCTGGTCGGTCACGATCATGCCAGCGTCGCCGCCGCGGCGATGGCGCTGATCCTCGCCCGTGGCCGCCGCCGCGACCGCCTTGGCCAATGCCTGCTGGCGTTCGACGATCTGCCGCCTGAAACCGCGGCGGCGCTGGTTCACCGGACCGCCGCCGCGCTCAAGCAAGAAAGCGGGATTTCCGATCGCGACCTCGCGCGGGCGAGCGAGCGGGTGGTCGCCCGCCACGATCCTGCGAAATCGACCGACTTGCTCGCCGAGGCACTGGTCGGCGCGCTCGACGAAGCCGGGGCGCTCGGCGACGAATTGCTCCTTGCCTCGGCCAATGAAGGCGAACTCGCGATCCTGGCGCACATGCTCGCGCGGGCGGCGGGCCTGCCGTTCGCGGTCGCGGCAAACGAACTCCTGTCGGGCGAGCCCGACTCGATTGTCGCGCTGCTGCGGCTGGCCAAGGTGCCGCGCGGGGTCGCCGCGGGTCTCGTCGCGGCCATCGGCGACCTGCTCGGGATCGACGATCCAGGCGGTGCAATGAGCGCGTTCGAGGCGCTCGACAGCAAATCGCTCGACATCGCGCGCGACCTGCTGCTCAGCGACTCATCCTATCGTTTCGCGCTCGCGGCGCTGGGTGACGATCATGGCTAGCGCGGCGGGCAAGATCCGCGCGATCCACGGACGGCTCGACGGCGAAGGGCGGCTGATCGCGGCCGATGCGGAGCTCGAATCGCTCCAGCGCGATGCCGGAGCCAAGCTCGGCCAGCAACTCGCGATCCCGCAGATCGCCGCGATCGCCAGACTTGCGAGTGAACTCGGCACCAGCGTGCTTCGTCCCGCGCTCGCGGCCTCGGCCGACGAGGATATCGAGATGTGGGTGCGGGCCAAACCGGACGGAAAGGGCGGGGTCGAGCTCGCGCTCGAGGATTGGCGCGCTCGCCCGGCCGCGGGGCCGCGCCTCGGGCCGGTGCTCAACGACGGTGACAGCGAAGGCGTCGTCATTCCGACCTTGCTCGAATGGTCCGCTGACGAGGGTCTGAGGGTGATCGCCTTGTCGGGCGAATTCGCGCGCCTGCTCGGGATCGATCCGGCGTCCGCCGCCGGAGTCGCGCTGACCCGGCTCGTCCAGCTCGAGGAGAATGACGAGGGCGAAATGCCGCTGATCGGAGCGCTTGCCGCGCGCCGCGGCTTCACCGGCCAGAAAGCGCGGCTGCGCAACGATGATTCGACCGCGATCACGCTGGGCGGCGACATCGTCACCAGCGCCGATGGTGGCTTCGCTGGCTTCCGCGGCCATGCCGAACTGGAAGAGACGCGCCGCGCCGGCAGCGCGGATGACGACAATCCTGCCAGTTTCGACCAGACCCTCGACGAACTCCTCCGCGACCCGCTCGACCGGATCATCGAGACCGCCGATCGGATCGTGGAGCGCGCTGACGGCCCGCTGCGCGGCGATTATGCCAGCTATGGCAACGACATCGCCGCGGCCGCCAAGCATCTGTCCTCGGTCATTCGCGGCATGGGCGCAGGCGCCGACGACGGCCGCCGCGACGATCCCGGCGCAACCATCACGGTCGACCTCACCGCGCTCGCCGCCGAAGCGGTGATGATGGTCGAGCCCGCGGCCGACGAGCGCAAGGTCACCGTCGAGCTGGAGGTCAACCGCCCGCACCGGGCGCTTGGCCAGGAAGGGGCGATCATCCAGATCCTCGTCAATCTGATGGGCAATGCGGTGCGCTATTCGGAGGAAGGAGGGCGGGCGATGATCCGTTTTTCGAGCACCGATGGCACCGTCTCGCTGTCGGTCTGCGACGAGGGGCGGGGCATCGAACCCGCCGATCAGGAGCGGATTTTCGAGCGCTTCGAGCGCGCCGACGAGGGCGGCAGCGGAACCGGGCTCGGCCTCGCCATCTCGCGCCGGCTGGCGCGGTCGATGGGCGGGGACATCAGCCTGGAGAGCACCCCGGGGGAGGGCGCGACCTTCACCCTGACGCTGCCCGCCGCCTGAGCCCTAGCGCTGGTCGATCGCCTAGCGCTTGTCGATTGCTACGTAGTCGCGGTGAGTCGCGCCGGTGTAGAGCTGGCGCGGGCGGCCGATTTTCTGGTCGGGATCGGCGATCATCTCGTTCCACTGCGCCACCCAGCCGACGGTCCGCGCGAGCGCGAACAAGGCTGTGAACATGTCGGTCGGGAAGCCGATCGCGTTCAAGATCACGCCCGAATAGAAATCGACGTTGGGGTAGAGCTTCTTCTCGATGAAATAATCATCCTCGAGTGCGATCCGCTCGAGCTCCTTGGCGACGTCGAGGACGGGATCGGAGATATTGAGTTCCTTCAGCACCGCGTCCGCGGTCTGCTTCATGACCTTCGCCCGGGGGTCGAAATTCTTGTAGACGCGGTGGCCGAAGCCCATCAGCCGGAACGGGTCGTCCTTGTCCTTGGCGCGCTTGATATATTCGGGAATGCGCTTCACGTCGCCGACTTCGCGAAGCATGTTGAGCGCGGCCTCGTTGGCGCCGCCGTGCGCGGGTCCCCACAGGCAGGCGATGCCCGCGGCGATACACGCGAACGGGTTGGCGCCCGATGATCCGGCCAGCCGTACTGTCGAGGTCGAGGCATTCTGCTCATGGTCGGCGTGGAGGATGAAAATCCGCCGCATCGCATTTTCGATGACCGGATTGACCTCATAGGGCTCGGCTGGAACCCCGAACGTCATGCGCAGGAAATTCCCGGTGTAACTCAACGAGTTGTCGGGATACATGAAGGGCTGGCCGATCGAATATTTGAACGCCATCGCGGCGATCGTCGGCATTTTGGCGATCAGCCGGTGGGACGCGATCATCCGCTGCTCGGGATCGGTAATGTCGGTCGAATCGTGATAGAAAGCCGAGAGCGCCCCGACTACGCCGCACATGATCGCCATCGGGTGCGCGTCGCGGCGGAACCCGCGGTAAAAGGTCGCCAATTGCTCATGAAGCATGGTGTGGCGGCTGATCGTGTAGGTGAAATCTTCGAGTTCGGACCCGACCGGAAGCTCGCCGTGGAGCAGCAGATAGGCGACCTCCATGAAGGTCGACTTTTCGGCCAGCTGGTCGATCGGATAGCCGCGATGGAGGAGGATGCCCTGCTCTCCGTCGATGAAAGTGATCGCGCTTTCGCATGAGGCGGTCGAGGTAAACCCGGGATCGTAAGTGAACATCCCGCTCTGCGCGTAGAAATTGCGGATATCGACGACATCGGGACCGACAGATCCTTCGAGCAGGGGATAATCGAAGTCCCCCGCCGGCGTGTTCATCGCAACGCTCTTGTCGGTCATTCAGTCGGCTCCAATCCGGTCGGCGATGCGGCCCAGGCTCTCATCGCGGCCAAGCAAAATCAGGACGTCGAAAATCCCCGGCGAAGTGGTCCGCCCGGTCAAGGCGGCGCGAAGCGGCTGGGCGAGCTTGCCCAGCTTGAGGCCGGCGGTTTCCGCGACGTCGCGGATACACGCCTCTACCGATCCTGTATCCCATTTCGCAAGTGCAGCAAGAGCCTCATGGGCGCCGGCCAGCGCGTCGCGGGATTCGGGGCTCAGGAGGGCGCTCGCCGCGGCATCGGGCTCGACTGGCCGGCGGGCGAACAGGAAGGCGGCGTTGTCGGCGAGTTCGAGCAAAGTGTGCGCGCGGGCCTTGAGCTCGGGCATGGCGCGGACGAGGAGGTCGCGGTCGGCGCCGGCGGTGAGGCGCGGCAATATGAGGTCGGCGAGGCGGCCGTCCTCGGCCTCGCGCAGATAGTGGCCGTTGAGATTTTCTAGCTTCTTGAAATCGAAGCGCGAGGGGGAGCGGCCGACATGGCCGAGGTCGAACCACTCGATCGCCTGGTCCCGCGCGATGATCTCGTCGTCGCCATGGCCCCAGCCGAGCCGGAGCAGATAATTGCCGACCGCCTCGGGTAGATAACCTATCTCGTCGCGATAGGAATCGACGCCGAGCGCGCCATGGCGTTTCGACAGCTTGGCCCCGTCGGGGCCGTGGATCAGCGGGACATGGGCGTAAATCGGCTCCGGCCAGCCCATCGCCTTGACGATGGCCAGCTGGCGGAAGGCATTGTTGAGATGGTCGTCGCCGCGGATGACGTGGGTCACGCCCATGTCGTGATCGTCGACCACCACCGCCAGCATATAGGTCGGCGACCCGTCCGAGCGCAGCAGGACGAAATCGTCAAGCTCGGCATTGCTGACCGTCACCTGGCCCTGGACCTGGTCATCGATCATGGTCTCGCCGTCGCGCGGTGCCTTGAGGCGGATGACCGGCGCGCCTTCTCCCTCGCCCGAGCGCTCGCGCCACGGGCTGTCGGTGCGGAACGGCTTGCGCTCCGCCTGCGCCTTGGCGCGCTGGGCGGCGAGCTCGTCCTGGGTCATCCAGCAGCGATAGGCATGGCCGTGGGCGAGCAATTGGTGCGCGACCTCGGCGTGGCGGGCCCAGAATTGCGACTGATAATATTCGTGACCGTCCCAATCGAGTTCGAGCCAGCGCATGCCGTCGAGGATCGCGGCGATCGCCGGCTGCGTCGAGCGCGCCTTGTCGGTATCCTCGATGCGCAGCAGGAACTTGCCCCCGTGGTGCCGCGCGAACAGCCAGTTGAACAAGGCCGTGCGCGCCCCGCCGATGTGGAGGAAGCCGGTCGGGGAGGG
>JANNDN010000100.1:0-3947 GCA_031387795.1 Sphingomonas sp. | reverse complement strand
GTAGCGCCTCCTAGTCGCGGAGCGGCCAATCCCGGCTGCCCGGAAAAGAAGGACTCACACCATGAAGCATTTTGGCAAAGTCGAATCATTCGACAACGACAAGGGCACTGGCCTGATCACTCCTGAAGCCGGCGGCAACGGCATTGCGTTCGAGCGCAAGGCGATTTCATGGGACAACAAGACCGCTCCGGCAGTCGGCAAGCGTCTGTCTTATGAAGTTTCGGAAAAAGACGGCGTGTCGAGCGCCCTCAATCTCCAGAACGCGTAACTGGATCGCGGGCGGGAGCGGTGACGCTTCCGCCGCAATCTTGCGCCGGGCGTCGTCATTCGTGGCGGCGCCCGGCTTTATTTGACCTCGAGCACCACCGGCCCGCCGACCGCGTCGGTGACCCCCAGCCGCGGGCTGATTCTTTCGAGCGTGTCACGGAATCCGCCGAGCGTCTCCAGCATCTTGGGCCGCGCTTCGGCCAGCGCGTTCTCATCGGCCCATTCGGCGATCAGGCAGAAGCCACGCTCGCCGGTCTTGACGAGGTTGGCGCGAATGAGGCCGGGCCAGTCGGCGGCGATCTTGCGGTGGGCGTCGACGAACTCTTTCTGACGCCCCGGCTTGACCCGGAAACGGACGGTATTGAACGCGCTCATTGATATGATCCCTCGCTGCCTGGCAGGTTTTTCAAGCGGGCAGCGTTAGCGGCAATCGCGAGGCTGCGAAAGCGGCTCGAACTAAGGAGAGCTCAGCCCGCGAGGCGGTCCATGATCATGGCGAAGACCGCGGGGTGGATCGGGTGTTTGAATTTGAGGCCCGCGACATGGCCCTCGACCCAGCGGACCCGCGTTTCGAAACTCTCGAGGCCGGGCAGCTTGACGTGCATCAGCTCGCCCACCGCGGGCCGCTCGACCAGCTCGATCTTGCACCCGTCGCGGGAAATGTCGCGCAGCTCGACCGAATAGCCAAGCCGGCCAGTCCGCCGCAGCTGCGCCTCGATGGTGGCGGGGAGCCGCAAGGTGGAACGCTCGACCTCGACCTTCGCGCCGGCATCGTCGTCGAAGCGCAGGCCGGCGCGGCCGCCCTTGCACCAGCGCACCGTGGCCGCGCTCGCGCCGCGCCCGGGCACCGACAGCTGGACTTCGTCGCCAGCGATGAGGAATTTGGACACTTCGAGCCGGCAGCCGTTGTAGCTCAAGTCGATCAGATTGGCCTCGATCACCGTCCCGTCGGACTGGACGACATGCGCCGGCAAATGGACTCCGCGCCGCTCTTGCCGCTTGGGCAGCGCAGTGCTGTCCTCGCCGACGGCCGGGAAATCGCTCGGCATATCCTCCATCGCACTCGCTCTCCTTGCGCGCAGTGTAGCGGCGACAGGGTAAACGGACGCTTAAGGCCGGGCGATCAGTAATGCGCGGTCGTCGGCTGCAGCACCGCGCAGGCGATGCGATCGCCACTGTTGCCGCTGGGGTCGGTCAGATTGTCGTCGGCCGCGGCATGGAGCACCAGCGCGGCGCCATCGCCATCGAGCAGCGACCCCGGCCCTCCCGACAGCGACGCCCCGGGGACGGTCAGGGTGGCGCTGAGCGTGCCATTGGCGGCGACGGTGACATTGGGCAAGTCGCCGCCGTGCGGGCCCGCAGGGTTGCTGAGGCCGTGCTTGCGGACCGCGGGGTTCCAATGGGCGCCCGCGCTCTTGAAGTCGGGGCCGGCGCACATGCCGACCGCGTGGACGTGGATGCCATGGACTCCGTGGGGCAGCCCCGAAGCCTGGAGGCGCAGGCCGATCCCGCCCGCGGTCTCCCACGCGGTGACCGTGCCGACCGTCGCTCCGGCCGCATTGACCAGCGGCATCGGCGCTCCGCCCTGCGGCTCGGGGTAAGCGCAGGCGGAGAGCATGGCGGCGGTGACGGCGAGGGAGAAGGTCGGCAGGCGCATGGGATTGTCTCCTTTGACGGAACGAATGCATGAACCGGACAATGGTTCGCTGGATCGTCATCCTCGCGTCTTTCATCGCCGCTTCGGGTGCCGCCGCGCCCGATCGGCCCGCGATCGGCAAGATCGTTCGCTTCGACCAGGCCATCGTCTATCTACCCACGGCCGCGCAAGCGTCCAAAGTGCCGCTGCTGATCGTCCTGCCCGGCACCGGCGGCCGCGCCGATCCCATGATCAAGGCGTTGCAGCAACCGGCCGAGGCCGCAGGCTTCGCGTTGGTCGGCTTTTCACCGCGGGGCGGCGGCAATTTCGACACCGTCGACCGCTTCTTCGACGACCGCGAGGCGGGCCGGGCGAGCGCCATGGCGACCTGGCCGGAACCGGTGTTCGGGCACGATAAAGCGCGCATTTTGCGGACGATCGACGCACTCAGCGCTGCCGCGCTTATCGACCCGGCTAAAATCGGCCTGCTGGGCTATTCGCACGGCGGCAGTTTTGCGCTGTCGCTGGGGCTGTCGGACCCGAAAAGATTCCGCTCCATCGCCGCGATTTCCCCCGGCATCCTGCTCATCCCGCCGGGCGCGATCGGCGGCCAGTCGATCTTTCTGGCCCACGGCAAGAGCGACCCGGTCCAGCCCTATCGCCGGACCGCGTGCGCCTTCGTCCCCGAGCTCGAATCGCTCGGCTACGCGGTGCGGTTCGTCGATTTTGCCGGTGGTCACGAGGTGGACGGCGCAGTCTTGCGCCAGGCGCTCGAGCATTTCCTCGCCCCGGATAGCGTCCCCTCCCCGAACCACCGCGACTGCTAGGCCGAGGCCTCGATCCGCGCCAGCACCGCATCCACTGCGACCTGCTGACCGGCCTCGGCGCTGAGCTCGGCGACGGTCCCGTCGAATGGCGCCACCAGCCCATGCTCCATCTTCATCGCCTCGAGCGTGAGCAGGCGCTGGCCTTTCACCACCGCATCCCCCGCCGCGACCTCGACGCTGGTGACCTTGCCCGGCATCGGCGCGAGGATGTCGCCGTCGTGCGCACCGTGGCCGACGGTGCCGCGGGCGGTGAGCGCGAATTCGTACGCCTGGCCCTCGTAGAAGGCGACCACGCGCTCCTCGTCGCGAAAGCCCGACACCGCCGCCATCGGCCCATCGCCCGGAGCGATTGTGCGGAAATCTCCACCGCGGCCGAGCGCGACCTCATCGCGCGGCACCGCGTTGAGGCGGAATCCGGCGAGCCCGCCGACCTCGGTTTCATCCTCGGCGAGGGCGACCGCCGCGGCTCCGCGCCACAAGGGATCGTCGGGCTCCGGATCGGGCAGCAGCTGATCGAGGTTGCGCTCGATGAACCCGGTGTCGAGGTCCGCTGCGCCGAAATCGGGGTGAAGCAAAGCGTTGAAGAGGAAGCCGGCGTTGGTCCGGACCGGCCATACTTCGACCTCGTCGAGGATCGAGGCAAGCGCGTCGATCGCCTCGTCGCGGTCGTCTCCGTGAGCGACCAGCTTGGCGATCATCGGGTCGTAGTATGGCGAGATTTCATCACCCTCCTCGACCCCGGTTTCGATGCGGCCCTCGTCGCCAAGGTCGAAATGGTCGAGCTTTCCAACGCTCGGCAGAAACCCCTTGGCCGGGTCCTCGGCATAAAGCCGCGCTTCGATGGCGTGGCCGTTAATGGTGAGGTCTTCCTGCATTTTCGGCAGCTCCTCGCCGCTCGCAACGCGGAGCTGCCATTCGACCAGGTCCTGGCCGGTGATTTCCTCGGTTACCGGATGTTCGACCTGAAGCCGGGTATTCATTTCCATGAACCAGATGCGGTCGGCGCGCAGGCCCTCGCTGGCGTCGGCGATGAACTCGATTGTCCCCGCACCTTCGTAGTTCACCGCCTGGGCCGCGCGGACCGCAGCGCCGCACACGGCCTCACGCGTGGCCGCATCCATGCCCGGCGCGGGCGCTTCCTCGATCACTTTCTGGTGGCGGCGCTGCAATGAACAGTCGCGTTCGAACAAGTGCACGACATTGCCGTGGCTGTCGCC
>JANNDN010000091.1:0-3530 GCA_031387795.1 Sphingomonas sp. | reverse complement strand
GCTGGCATATACGCTGGCCGACGGGATGGCTTACGTCCGCGCGGCCCGCGATGCGGGGCTCGATGTCGACGCGTTCGCGCCGCGATTGTCGTTCTTCTTCGGGATCGGGATGAACCTGTTCATGGAGGTCGCCAAGCTGCGCGCGGCGCGGACCTTGTGGGCGCGGATCATGACCGATCTCGGTGCCAAATCGGAGAAGTCGAAGCTGCTCCGCACGCACTGTCAGACGTCGGGGGTCAGCCTGACCGAGCAAGACCCGTATAACAATATCGTCCGCACTACGGTGGAGGCGTTGGCCGCGGTGCTCGGGGGGACGCAGTCGCTCCACACCAACAGCTTCGATGAAGCGATCGCTCTGCCGACCGATTTCTCCGCCCGTATCGCGCGCAACACGCAGCTGATCCTGGCCGAGGAAAGCGGCGTGACCGCGGTCGCCGATCCCTTGGGCGGGAGCTGGTACGTCGAGGCGCTGACCCGCGAGCTGGAAGAGAAAGCGTCGGAGTTGATTGCGGAAGTCGAGGCCCACGGCGGAATGGTGAAAGCGGTCGCCGAAGGACTGCCCAAGCAACGCATCGAGGAGACCGCCGCGGCGCGCGCGGCCAAGGTCGACATCGGTGAAACGGTGATCGTCGGGGTCAACCGATATCGCCTCGCGGAAGAAGAAGAACATGACTTCCTCGCGGTCGACAATGCCAGGGTCCGGGCGGGCCAGATCGCGCGGTTGGAGACGATGCGCAGCGAGCGGGATGAGGCGGTGGTCAGGGCGGCATTGGACGCGTTGGAGCAAGGGGCCAAACAACCGTTCGTCCTGAGCGAAGTCGAAGGGCGCCCTTCGACTACACCCGTTCCGGGCTCCGCTCAGGACGAACGGAATTTATTGGCGTTGGCGGTGACTTGCGCCCGCGCCCGCGCCTCGCTCGGCGAAATCTCCGACGCGCTCGAGCGCGCGTTCGGTCGCTATCACACCAAGCCAGAGCCGGTGCGCGGCATCTACGGCAAGCGCGACGACGCGCGCTGGAGGGCCGCAGTCGCGGGCACAAAATCGGTCGCCGAACGCCTCGGCCGCAAGCCCCGAATCCTCGTCGCCAAAATGGGACAGGACGGCCACGACCGCGGCGCCAATCTGGTCAGCTCCGCGTTCGGCGATCTCGGCTTCGAGGTCATCGCCGGCCCCTTGTTCCAGACCCCGCGCGAGGCCGCCGAGCTCGCGGTGACAAGCAAGGTCGACGTCGTCGGCGCGTCCTCGCTCGCGGCCGGACACAAGACGCTGATCCCCGAGCTGATCGACACCCTCCGCTCTATGGGCCGAGCCGACATCAAGGTCGTCGCCGGCGGAGTCATCCCCCCGCAGGATTACGACATGCTCCGCGCCGCGGGGGTGCAGGCAATCTTCGGCCCCGGCACCAACCTCGCCGACGCGGCGGACGAGGTGCTTCGCCTCCTCGGCCACAACCGCCCGCCGATGGACGAGGTTGCGGAGTGAAGAAGCGCCTCGGGTGCCTTGTCTTCACGCTTTTAGGACTGGCTTGGCTAGGCTTCGTTTTATTCGAGTTCATCGCGGCAAACATGGGCGACTGCTCCTCGCCCGATGATGCGTGCACATTCTATCGGCCATACGTGACCGGCTTCGTCATCTGGCGCGGAATAGCTGTCGCGCTCATGCTGACTCTTGCATACGCGGCGTGGCGATACGTTTCACCTGAGGACGATGATGTTCAGTAAAATCCTGATCGCCAATCGCGGGGAAATTGCATGCCGGGTGATCCGCACCGCCAAGCGCATGGGGATCAAGACGGTCGCGGTTTATTCGGACGCCGACGCGCGCGCGCCCCATGTGCGGATGGCGGACGAGAGCGTTCGGCTCGGCCCCGCGCCGGCGAGCGAATCCTACCTCAAGGCCGAGCTGATCGTCGACGCCTGCAAGGCGACAGGGGCGGAGGCGGTGCATCCGGGATACGGCTTCCTCAGCGAGCGCGAGAGTTTCGCCAAGGCGCTCAAGAAGGCCGGCATCGTCTTCATCGGCCCGCCGCCCAAGGCGATCGCCGCGATGGGCGACAAGATCGAATCGAAGAAGCTCGCGCAGAAAGCGGGCGTCAACATCGTCCCCGGTTTTCTCGATGACATCGCCACCACCGACGAAGCGGTCAAAATCGCGAAGGACGTAGGCTATCCGGTGATGATGAAAGCCTCGGCCGGGGGCGGCGGCAAGGGGATGCGGCTGGCGTGGAACGAGAAGGATGTCCGCGAGGGCTTCGAGGCGACCAAGCGCGAGGGGCTCGCGAGCTTCGGCGACGACCGCGTGTTCATCGAGAAGTTCATCGAGGCGCCGCGCCACATCGAAATCCAGGTGCTCGGCGACCAGCACGGCACCGTCCTCTACCTCGGCGAGCGCGAATGCTCGATCCAGCGCCGCAACCAGAAAGTGGTCGAGGAAGCGCCGTCGCCCTTCGTCACTCCGGCAATGCGCAAGAGCATGGGCGAGCAGGCGGTCGCGCTGGCCAAGGCGGTCGGCTACTTTAGCGCAGGCACGGTCGAGCTGATCGTCAACGGCGCCGATCCGTCGGGGGAAAGCTTCTACTTCCTCGAGATGAACACGCGGCTCCAGGTCGAGCATCCGGTGACCGAGGAGGTGACCGGGATCGATTTGGTCGAACAAATGATCCGCGTCGCCGCGGGAGAGAAGCTGGCGTTCGGGCAGGATGACATCAAACTCGACGGTTGGGCGGTCGAGACGCGGGTCTATGCCGAGGATCCCTACCGCGGCTTCTTGCCGAGCACCGGGCGGTTGGTGCGGTATTTGCCTCCCAAGCAGACGGCCCTTCGATACGGCACTTCGGCAGGCTCAGCGCCTACTCAGGGCGAACGGAGAAAATCAAAGCCGGTCATCCTGAGTAGCGGACTGAGCGGAGACGAAGGCCGCGTATCGAAGGACGCAGTGCGCATCCGCATCGACGATGGCGTCACCGAAGGTGGCGAGATCAGCATGTTCTACGACCCGATGATCGCCAAGCTGATCACCTGGGCGCCTACCCGCGACGCGGCGATCGACGCGCAGGTCGCGGCGCTCGACGAGTTCGTGGTCGACGGGATCAACGACAATATGGATTTCCTGTCGGCGCTGATGCAGCACCCGCGTTTCCGCCGCGGCGACCTTGCGACCGACTTCATTGCCGACGAGTATCCCGACGGCTTCCACGGCGCGCCGGCGGACGCGCAATTGCTGAGCGACCTCGCGCTGATCGCGGCCAAGGTGCAGGCGATCAGCGACGAGCATGCGGCCGAAATCAGCGATCAACTGGACGGAAAGATCAAGCTCCCCTCGCACCGCATCGTGCGCATCGCGGGCGAAGATCATCGGGTGCGCATCCGGCCCTACCAGGGCGGCACGTTCGGGATCGTCGACGGCGGCGCAATCGTCGATTTGCAGGGCGAATGGAAGCCCGGGCAGCGGCTGCTACGGGTGAGCGTCGGCGGGCGGCCACGGATCGTCCAGGTCCGCCGCCTCGGCCGAGACTGGGAGCTGCAGACTC
>JANNDN010000085.1:0-10657 GCA_031387795.1 Sphingomonas sp. | reverse complement strand
TGCCATGGGCGGCGCAGGCGGTTGCGGCGGTCGTTCTGGTCGCGGCAGGCCTCGCCATCGTCCTTGCCGGAATCCGCCGCTTCGCCCGCGCCGGGACCCGGGTCGAGCCGTGGGCGCCGTCGAGCGCGATCGTCAGCGACGGCATCTACGGGCGGACCCGCAACCCGATGTATATCGGCATGGCGGTGACGATGCTCGGTATGGCGCTGATCCTCGCCAGCCCCGCGGCGCTGGTCATGGTCGCGGTCGGCGTGCTCGTCGTCGACCGCTTCGTCATCCGCCGCGAGGAAGCCTATCTGGAGACCAAATTCGGCGACGAATATCGCAAATATCGAAGCCGAGTCCGCCGCTGGCTGTAAGCCGTTAGCCGACCAGCGCCAGGCGCGGCGGCTCCTGTACCCCGAGCTCGACATTCTCCTCGCCGGCCAGCCGCGCCAGTTTCTGCGCCAGATCTTCGTCGAGCGAGAAGTCGCGTCCCGCGACCATCGTCACCGGCCCGCCGCCATCGCTGCGCTCGACGATCAGTCTCACCAGGCCATTGCCGCCCCGGCGCTCGGCGAGTTCCGCCGCGATCGGCGCGATCATGCCCGAATCGGCGAGGCGGATAGTGAGCTGGAGCCGGGTTCGCTTGGCCAAATCGCCGAGCGGCTGGAACCGCTTGACCGTCACCCGCGGCATGTCGTCGCCGGGGCGCTTGTCGAGCTCGACCGTGAGCAGCCCGCACTGACCGCTTTTGGCAGCCGCCTCGAGCGTGGCGCAGACATCGTCGTCGAACGCGGTCGCGACGAACTGGCCGCTGGGGTCGCTCAAGGTCGCCATCATGTAGCGCCGCCCGCGCGCCGAGGTACGCCAGCGCGCGTCCTCGACCAGCGCCGCCATCATTGCGCCTGCGCGCTCGCCCTCGCGGATGCGCAAATCGGCGAGGCCCGAATAGCGGCGCACCTGATGCGCGGCGAGCAGGTGGCGCTGGGCATCGACCGGATGGGCGGAGAGGTAGAAGCCGAAGCTGTCGCGCTCGGCGGCCATGCGCTGGGCGATCGACCACGGCGCGTCGCGCTTGAGGCGGATCGGCACGACGGCCGCGGGACCGGCGCCGAACAAGGCCGCCTGGCCGCTGGCCCGCTGGTCGTGCGCGCTGGCCGCATGGGCGAGGATTGTCTCGGCGCCCGCGAACACCGCCGCACGGTCGGGCTCGATCGAATCGAACGCTCCGGCCCCGGCCAGGCTTTCGAGCTGCCGCCGGTTGAGCATGGTCGGGTCGATCCGCTCGGCGAAATCCTCGAGGCTGGCGAACGCCCCGCCCCGCTCCCGCTCGGCAACCAGACCTTCCATCGCTTTCTCGCCAACGCCCTTGAGCGCGCCAAGCGCGTAGCGCACTTTGCCGTCCTCGACCGTGAAGCGAGCGCCGCTGGCGTTGATATCGGGCGCCAGGCATTCGATTTCGCCGCGGCGCATATCGTCGACGAACAAGGCCAATTTGTCGGTCAGCGAAATGTCGAAGCTCATCGAGGCGGCATAGAATTCGGCGCGGTGGTGCACCTTGAGCCAGGCGGTGTGGTAGGCGATCAAAGCGTAGCCGGCGGCGTGGCTTTTGTTGAAGCCATAGCCCGCGAACTTGTCGATCAAATCGAACAATTCGGACGCTTTTTCGGGGCCGATGTCATTGACCGCGCAGCCCTCGACGAAGCGGCTGCGCTGGGCGTCCATCTCGCTCTGGATCTTCTTGCCCATCGCGCGGCGCAGCAGATCGGCCTCGCCCAGGCTGTAGCCGGCGAGCACCTGTGCGGCCTGCATCACCTGCTCCTGATAGACGAAGATGCCGTAGGTTTCCTTGAGCACTTCCTCCAGCATTGGGTGCGGGTAAGCGAGCTCGGCGCGGCCGTTCTTGCGGTCGCCGAACAGCGGAATATTGTCCATCGGGCCGGGCCGGTAGAGCGAGACCAAAGCGATGATGTCACCGAATCCGGTCGGCTTCACCCCGGCGAGCGTGCGGCGCATGCCTTCGGATTCGAGCTGGAAAACCCCGACCGTGTCGCCGCGCTGGAGCAGGTCATAGACTCCCGGATCGTCCCAGCCGAGGCGGTCGTAATCGATCTCGACGCCCTGTTCGCCAAGCAGGCGCTGGCCTTCCTTCAGCACCGACAGGGTTTTGAGGCCAAGGAAGTCGAACTTCACCAGCCCCGCGGCCTCGACATATTTCATGTCGAACTGGGTCGCCGGCATGTCCGAGCGCGGATCGCGATAGAGCGGCACCAGCTCGTCGAGCGGGCGGTCGCCGATGACGACGCCCGCGGCATGGGTCGAGGCGTGGCGCGGCAGGCCCTCGAGCTTCATCGCCAGATCGAACAATCGCCGAACGTCGGGGTCGGACTTGTACTCCGCGGCGAGTTCGGTGACCCCGTTGAGCGCGCGCTTCAAATCCCACGGGTCGGTCGGATGGCTCGGGACGAGCTTGGCGAGGCGGTCGATCTGGCCGAAGCTCATCTGCAGCACTCGGCCAGTATCCTTGAGCACCGCGCGCGCCTTCAAGCGGCCGAAGGTGATGATCTGCGCCACCCGGTCGCGGCCATATTTGCCCTGGACGTAAGTGATCACGCGGTCGCGGTGGGTTTCGCAGAAATCAATGTCGAAATCGGGCATCGACACGCGCTCGGGGTTGAGGAAGCGTTCGAACAACAGGCCGAGTTCGATCGGGTCGAGGTCGGTGATGGTGAGCGACCACGACACCACGCTGCCGGCGCCTGATCCGCGCCCGGGGCCAACGGGAATGTCGCTCGCCTTGGCCCATTTGATGAAGTCCGCGACGATCAGGAAATAGCCCGCGAAGCCCATCTTGGTGATGACGTCGAGCTCAAATTCGAGACGGTCGCGATAATGCTCGAGCTCTTCCGCGGACCGATTCTCGAGCCGCTCATCCAGCCCCGCGCGTGCGTCGCGGCGCAGCGTTTCGTCCTCGTCCTCGCCCATCCGCGGCAGGATCGGGTCGCGTTTGGGCGCGGCGACCGCACAGCGTTGCGCCACCACCGACGTATTGGCGATCGCCTCGGGCAGATCGGCGAACAAAGCGGCCATCGCCGCGCCGTCCTTGAGCCAGGCGTCGGGCGAGCTCGTCGGCCGGTCCGCGCTTTCGACATAGGCCGAATTGGCGATGCACAGCATGGCATCGTGCGCGGCATGGTAGGCGGGGTCGGGATAGGCCGCGGGATTGGTCGCGACGAGCGGCAGGTTGCGGGCATAAGCGAGATCGATGAGCGCACTTTCCGCCGCCGCTTCGACGGGGTCGTTGCGGCGCGCGATCTCGATGTACAACCGCCCGTCGAAGTGCCGGCCAAGCTCGGCGAGATAGAGTTCGGCCTTGGTCCCCTGCCCCTCTGCGAAGAGCCGCGCGAGCGCCCCGTCAGCGCCGGCGGTGAGCGCGATCAGGCCGGTCGAATATCGTTCGAGCAGCGCGAACGGCACGTGCGGATCGAGTTCGAGCGGGCGGTCGAGGTGCGCCGCCGACACCAGCTTGCACAAATTGCCGTAGCCGGTCTCGTCCTGGGCGAGCAGCACGAGGCTGTCGATCCCGCCCTCGCCGCCGATCGCGGGCGGCCGCGACACGCCCAAGGTCGCGCCGATAATCGGCTGCACCCCGTTGGCGAAACACGAATCGCTGAATGGCATCGCGCCGTAGAGGCCGTTGCGGTCGGTGATCGCGGCTGCCGGAAAGTCCAGTTTTGCCGCGCGCTCGGCGATCGTCTTGGGCTCCATCGCCCCTTCGAGCATCGAGTAAGACGAGAAAATCCGCAGCGGAACGAAGGGCAAGCTCACGCTTCCGAATATGCGGCCGCGAACCGCGCTTTTGAAGCCGCGGCCGGAAGATTATCCCCAGCTAGTTGGGCGGTCGCCAATTGCCCGACATGATGTCCGCGATTTCCGCGAAACGACCCTGATAGGCACGGATCACGCAGTCCGCATCGCGGCATCGGTCGCGGTAAAACAGGAACCGGAATTCGGAGTCGCGGAGGATGTCGCGTTGGGCGGGCGAAGCGCGACCCATCGCCCGCTGGTAGCGGCTCGCCATTTCGACGCCGAAGGCGCCGAGACGAGGATCGGCGCACATCATCTGCTCCGCCTTGCTTCGCGCACGGGCGCAATTCCCCGCTGGCGCGAGCGGCGCTCGGGGCGGAGGAATCGTTGGCTGGCGCACTGACGGTTCGACCACGGGCCGCGGATCCGGGACCACGGGCGCCGCCGGGGGCATTGCGCCGGCCAGCGGGTCTTCGACCGGCACCATCCCAAATGGCGCGCTGACCTCGCGGCTCGACCGTTGCATTCCGGACAGCGCGGTGGCGATCCCGCTGCCGCGGCGAAGCGCAATGTCGCCAGTGCTCCGCCACACCGAATAATCGACGTCGCCCATCAGATTCCGGCGCCCGCCCGAGGTCACGATTCCCGGAGGAAGATCGATCGCGACCGACGCGCTGCAATCGAGCCGGTCGTCGACTTCATTCTCGATGGCCGGGTTTTCCATGCGCAGCACGGCGGTGGCGGCGATTTGCCTGAATGCTTCCGCGTCGGCTGGCCGGCTCTCGGCCGAGCGATCGAACAATGCTCGCTTGAGCCCGGCGTTCACCAAATTGCCCGAGCAGTCCTCGACAGAGGTTTCGGAATCCCGGAGCGTCGGTGATGCGGCGTCTCCGAGCCGGTCCTGGTTTCCGGCATCGCGCATGGAGAAGAAAAGAATGATGAGAAGCAGCGCCGCGAAGCCGGCGAGGAGATACAAAGTGGTTTTGTTCGGTCGGGTCATCGATCGGCGATGCTAGCCAAGCCCGTTCCCCACGCCAATCCTTATTGCAGCAGGCCGTCGTGAAGCCGCACCACCCGGTCCATGCGCTTGGCCAGCCGCTCGTTGTGGGTCGCGACCAGCGCCGCGCTCTTCTCACCGCGGACGAGGCCGAGAAATTCGGCAAAAACCTTGTCGGCGGTATGCTCGTCGAGGTTGCCGGTGGGCTCGTCGGCGAGGATCAATGGCGGGCGGTTGGCGAGCGCGCGGGCGACCGCGACCCGCTGCTGCTCGCCGCCCGACAGCTTGGCCGGACGGTGATCGAGCCGCTCCCCGAGCCCGAGCGTCGACAGCAATTCCACCGCGCGGGTCCGCGCCGCATCGGGCTCGGCACCGCTCACCAGCTGCGGCAGGATGACATTTTCGACTGCGTTGAACTCGGGCAGCAGATGATGGAATTGATAGACGAAGCCGAGCAAATCGCGGCGCAGGCGGGTGCGGCCATCGTCGTCCATGCTCGCGGCTTCTTCGCCGCCGAGCCGGATCGAGCCCTCGAACCCGCCCTCGAGCAACCCCACCGCCTGGAGCAATGTCGATTTGCCCGACCCCGACGGCCCGAGCAGCGCGACGATTTCGCCCGGCTCGACCGACAGATCGACCCCGCGCAGGACGTGGATCGTGACCCCGCCCTGGGTGAAGCTGCGCTTGAGCGCGCGGGTCAGGAGGATCGCTTCACTCATAGCGCAGCACCTGGACCGGATCGGTGCTTGCCGCTTTGTACGCGGGATAGAGCGTCGCCAGAAACGACAGGACCAGCGCGGTGACGATGATCGCGGTCACCTCGATTGGGTCGGTCCGCGACGGCAATTCGGTGAGAAAGCGCACCGACGGATCCCACAAATCCTGGCCGGTCAGCACCTGAATCGCCTCGACCACGCCCTGGCGAAAGAACAGGAAGATCGCCCCGAGGATGATCCCGAGCAAAATCCCGAGCGATCCGATCGTGGTGCCGACGGTGATGAACACCTTCATCATCCCGCGCTGGCTCGCCCCCATGGTGCGCAGAATGGCGATGTCGCGAGTCTTGGCGCGGACCAGCATGATCAAAGAGGAAAGGATGTTGAACACCGCGACGAGGACGATCAGCGACAGCACCACGAACATCGCGACGCGCTCGACCGCCAGCGCCTCGAACAAGGCCGAATTCATCTGCCGCCAGTCGGTCAGGACCGCGCGGCCACCAAGCATTGGCTGCAGCGGCGCGAGGATTTCGTCGACCTTGTCGGGGTCGCGGGTCTGGATCTCGATCATCCCCACCTGGTCGCCGAGCAGGAGCAATTGCTGCGCTTGCTCCATCGGCATGACGATGAAGGCCTTGTCATAGTCATAGACGCCGATCTCGATGATCGCGCCGACGGTGTAGCTGACCTCGCGCGGCACGGTGCCGACGACGGTCGAGGCGCCATCGGGATTCCACAAGGTGATCTGCCCGCCCGGGACGAGACCAAGCGTTTGCGCCAGCCGCGATCCGACCGCGACCCGGTTGCTTCCCGGCAGCAAAGTCTTGATGTCGCCCGCCACCACGTTGGAATTGATCGTCTTGTTGGAGTGCAGGTCCTGGGTCCGCATTCCGCGCACCAGCACACCCTCAAAGCGGCCGTTGGCGGTGGCCATCAACGGTTGCTCGATCAGCGGCGTGACCTCGGTCACTCCTGGGGTCTTGCGCGCCTGCTCAGCAACCTTCTGCCAGTCATCGAGACGGCCGTTGAAGCCCTGGACCACGGCGTGGCCGTTGAGGCCGACGATTTTATCGAACAGCTCGGCGCGGAAGCCGTTCATGACGCTCATCACGATGATCAAAGCGGCAACGCCCAGCGCGACAGCGAACAGGCTGATCGCCGCGGTCAGGAAGATGAAGCCCTCGCCCTTGCCCGGGAGCAGATAGCGGCGGACGAGCATGCGCTCGGCGCGGCTGAGGATCATGACGTCAACCTCGCGAGCACGTCTTCCACGCTCAGCTCCTGCTTCTCGCCCGTCTTGCGATGCTTGAGCTCGACCGTTCCCGCGGCGATCCCGCGCGGGCCGATGATGACCTGCCAGGGCAGGCCGATGAGGTCCATCGAGCCGAGTTTCACTCCGCCGCGCTCGTCGCGGTCGTCGTAGAGAGTCTCGACCCCCGCGGCGTTGAGCTGTTCATAAAGCGAGTCCGCGGCGGCCACCGTCGCTTCGTGGTCGCCGCGCATCGAGACGATCCCGACCTGCCACGGCGCGACCGCTTCGGGCCAGACGATCCCGGCCTCGTCGTGGCTGGCCTCGATGATCGCTCCCACCAGCCGCGACACGCCGACGCCATAGCTGCCCATGTGCGGGACCACCGGCGCCCCGTCGCGGCCCGAGACCTTGAGTCCCATCGCGTCGGAATATTTCGTCCCGAAGTAGAAGATATGCCCGACCTCGATCCCGCGCCCGGTGCGGCGATCGCCCTCGCTTACTTCGGCCCAGCGAGCCTCGTCATGGGTCTCGTCGGTCGCGGCATAGGTCGCGTTGACCTGGTCGAACAGGCTTTGAAGCCCGGCTTCGTCGCCATAGTCGAAACCCGGCTGGTGCCAGTCGAAACCGTCGTAGGCGGCGTCGTAGAAGACTTCGCTCTCGCCGGTCGGCGCAAGCACGATGAACTCGTGGGACAGATCACCGCCGATCGGTCCCGACGCCGCCTTCATCGGCACCGCCTTGATGCCGAGGCGCTGGAACGTCCGCAGGTACGCCAGCATCTGCGTGTAATAGCTCATCCGCGCCCCGGCCTCGTCGAGGTCGAAGCTGTAGGCGTCCTTCATCAGGAATTCGCGCCCGCGCATGACCCCGAAGCGGGGCCGCACCTCGTCGCGGAACTTCCACTGGATGTGATAGAGCGTCCGCGGCAGATCGCGGTAGCTCTTGGCCTCGCCGGCGAAGATCGCGGTGATCATTTCCTCGTTGGTCGGGCCATAGAGGATTTCGCGGTCGTGGCGGTCCTTGATCCGCAGCATTTCCGGCCCGTAGGCGTCGTAGCGTCCGCTGGTCCGCCACAGCTCGGCCGATTGCAGCGTCGGCATCAGCATTTCGATCGCGCCGGCGCGGTCCTGCTCTTCGCGGACGATCTGCTCGATCTTCTGGAGCACCCGCCACCCCAGCGGCAACCAGGCGTAAATGCCCGCCGCGGTCTGGCGGACGAGGCCCGCTCGGAGCATCAGCTTGTGGCTGACGATCTGGGCGTCCGACGGGCTTTCCTTGAGGACGGGCAAAAAGGCTTGGGACCAGCGCATGGCGCCGCGTCCTACGGGGCGGGTCCGGCGCTGGCAATGGTCGCATCGGGGGCCATTCGATGTGGCGCGATCGCCACAGGACCGGCGCAAATGCAACGTGGATCAAATATGCGGGGTGACTTGGCGCCCGACCGGGCATAGGTCGACCCCACCGAACGATGGCCCTTGGGTCTTAGGTTCGGGTCCTGGCTGAGCCATAGGGGAGGTTCGCCGGACAACATCCAAGGGGGCTGACGAGCAATCGTCACGCAGGGCGCCCGGATCGGCAACGGTCCGGGCGTTTCGCGTTGTCGAAAAGCCTTTGTGTTTCCTAAGTTCAGAACGCACACCTCGCGCTCAGGCATTATTGCATGGCCGTGCAAGAAGAAGCGGGTGGGACGCATGAAGCTGCTTGGATTAGTGTTTCTGGGGCTGGTCGTGATCGACGCCCCGCCAGCCGCCGCACAGCCGACGGCGATCGACCATGTCACGATTATCGATGTGGCGGACGGAACGCGGACATATGATCGCAGCATCCAGTTCGAAGATGACCGAATCCTGGCGGTAGGGCCGTCACCCAAATCGCACGGACCAGGGCAACGCATCAACGGCACTGGCCTGTTCGTCATTCCTGGCTTGTGGGATATGCATGTCCATTCGCACCGTGAGCGGCGCTGGACCTATCATTATCCCCTCTACCGTGCGTTCGGGATAACGGGCGTGCGAGAGGCCGGCACCCATCTCGGATCGGCCCTCGCCCTGCGCGCGCAGGCGAAGGCCAATCCACTAGCGCCAAGAGTAATCTGGGGCACCCCGATCGTCGACGGCGCTCCGCAGGTGAACAGCTTCGGCCTCTCCGCCGAGGACGAGACGAGCGCTCGGCTTCTCGTGCGCGAGCTGCATCGCCTGGGTTTCGATTTTCTCAAGGTCTACGATCGGCTGACACCCGACGCTTATCTCGGCCTGACGTCGGAGGCGCGGCAGCTGGGCATGCCGATTGAAGGTCACGTCCCGCTTGCTTTGTCACCGGATGTGGCGATCACGTCGGGACAGCGCCTGATCGATCATCTGACAATGGTGGCAGAAGGCTGTTCGCCGCGCACGCTGGCGATCGTGCACCGCCAGAATAGCGAGGACCCGCGCGAGAGCGACAGCCTTTCGCTGCTGGAGACGGACGAACTCGAATCCGCGATGGCGACGTTCGATGCCGCCTCCTGCAAACCGCTGATCGATCGGCTTGCGGCGGCACACGTCTGGCAAGTGCCGACCTTCGTTCAACTCGAAGGCTTCGCCAGCGCATCGCCTCCAGCCGCTTGGCCGGCGCGCCGCGATTACGTCACCCCGGGTCTGCAGAAAGATTGGGAGACGGCCGCGAAGGAAGCCGATCCGATCGCGCTGGCAAAGAGGCGGCGAATGCTGGACATCCAACTATCGCTGCTGAAGCCGATGGCCGATGCCGGAGTCCCGATCTTGGCCGGTACCGATAGTTCGAACGAGATTTGGGTGTTCGCCGGGCACAGTCTGCATCGCGAACTCGAATTGTTCGTGTCCGCCGGCTTGTCGCCGCTTCAAGCTATTCAGGCCGCCACGCTCAACCCACGCCTTTATCTCGGGCATGATCGGTCCAAGCCCTTGATCTCCCCCGGCGAACGCGCCGACCTAGTGCTGTTCGCAGCGGATCCTACGGTCGACATCGCAAATCTGGCGACGATACGCGCGGTGGTCGCACGCGGATCGTTTCATGATCGAGCCGCGCTCGACAACCTTCTGGCCGGCGCCAAAGAGTCGGCGAAAGGTGCCGGGCGGTGATCCGGCGAACCTGGCACGCCTGCCGGACGCCTGCACATTGCCTGGTAGCGGAGGAGGGACTTGAACCCCCGACACGCGGATTATGATTCCGCTGCTCTAACCAGCTGAGCTACTCCGCCGTCCATGGCCTGAAAGCGCCGCCCGGAGGCAGGCGCTGGCGGCGCGATATAGGTGGGGGCGTATCACCGGTCAACGCAAGGAACCGCTTTCAATGCGAGTGGTTCAAGGCGTCACACGAGAGACAGGTGACATGGACCCTTTGACCCCCCTCGACATGCTGTGCCGGATCATCCTGCGCGGACGCGAATATGAAGCGCAGACCGCGAGCGACTTCGACCCCGGCGAAGACCCGGAGAATATCGACGACGAGGGCGGCGCTACGCTCAGCGTCCTCGACGACAGCGTCAACACGTCGGTCGAGGAGGAATTGACCGCGGTGTTCGAGGATCTGGGCGAAGACCAGCTGGCCGAGGTGCTGGCCTTTTGCTGGGTCGGCCAGGGCACTTATGACGCGTCCGACTGGGACGAAGCGATGGATGAGGCGCAAACTCTGGTGACCGAGGGCGTCCCCAAAGCGGTCGACGAACTGCTTGAGATGCCGATGCTCGCCTCGGTGCTCGAAGCGGGCCTCGCGGCGTTCGATCTGTCGTGCGACGGCGTCGGCGAACTCACCTGACCTTGCGGAACGGATAGAGCGCGAGTGGCTCCCACGGGCCGCCGAGATAGCGGTGCAGCCCGAGACCTCGAATCGCCAGCGGGCGCGGCTCGAAACCGCGCTCGAGTTCGGCCAGCAATGCGCGGG
>JANNDN010000005.1:0-4584 GCA_031387795.1 Sphingomonas sp. | reverse complement strand
CGGCTATGGCGGGACCTTCGTCGCCGAGCGCGACACCGAGGCCGCGATCCTCAACCTTGGCTATGCCGACGGTTATTTGCGCGGCTTTTCGGCGCGCGGCGCGGCGTTCGCGGGGGAGTTCGCGCTGCCGGTGATCGGGCGGGTCTCGATGGACCTGATCGCGCTCGATTGCGACTCGGCGCGCGGGTTCAAGGAAGGCGATTGGGTCGAAATTGATTACGATCTGCCAACTGCCGCCGAGCAGTCGGGGCTCAGCCAGTATGAACTGCTGACGACCCTGGGTTCGCGGTTCGAGCGGCGCTGGGTTTAGGCGCTGGCGTCTTGGGTCGATAGCGGCACAGATCCGTGACGACGCAGCGCCAGCATTCGGGTTTGCGCGCCTTGCAGGTGTAGCGACCGTGCAGGATCAGCCAGTGGTGGGCGTGGCTGAGGAACGGCTCGGGCGTCACTTTTTCGAGCTTAAGTTCGACCGCCAGCGGGTCTTTGCCTGGCGCCAGCCCGGTACGGTTGGCGACGCGGAAGATGTGCGTGTCGACCGCGATCGTCGGTTGACCGAAGGCGACGTTGAGGACGACGTTGGCGGTCTTTCGACCGACGCCTGGCAAGGTCTCGAGCAGTGCCCGCTCGGACGGCACCTCGCCGCCGAATTCATCGACCAGAATTCGCGCCGCGGCGATGACGTTTTTCGCCTTGGTGTTGAACAGGCCAATGGTCTTGATCGCTTCGCGCAGATCGTCCTCGCCGAGATCGAGCATCCCCTGCGGCGTCGTGACGCGGGCGAACAGCGGGCGGGTGGCCTTGTTGACCCCGACGTCGGTTGCCTGCGCCGACAATGCGACCGCGACAAGCAGCGTGTAAGGATTGACGAATTCGAGCTCGGTTTCGGGTGCTGGGTCGTCCTCGGCGAGGCGGCGATAGAATTCGAAAACCTCTGCCTTCTTCACAGCGCGTCGATCACGTCCCGCATCGAATACCGCCCCGCGGGCTGGCCGTGGAGGAAGCGCGCCGCGGCGAGCGCTCCGCGGGCGAAGATCATCCGGCTTTCGGCGCGATGCGACAGGATCAGCCGCTCGTCGGCACCGAGGAACATCACGTCATGGTCGCCGGCGATGGTCCCGCCGCGCAAGGATGCGAAGCCGATCGAGCCTTCGCTGCGCGCAAGCCCGGTGCCGTCGCGTCCGCGCTCGGCCTCGAGGCTGGTTCCGCGCCCCTTCGCGGCCGCCTCGCCGAGCAGCAACGCAGTGCCCGACGGCGCGTCGGCCTTGTGCCGGTGATGCGCCTCGGCGATTTCGATGTCCCAGTGCGGCCCGAGCACGCGAGCGGCGCGTTCGACCAGATCGGCGAGCAGCGCGACCCCGATCGACGTATTGGCCGAACTCAAGACCGCGACCGTCTTCGCCGCGGCGTCGAGCTGGCCCGCGGAATTCTCGCCGAGGCCGGTGGTGCCGATGACGATCGGGCGTTTTGCTGCCACCGCCCGGTCGAGGCTCGCGGCAAGCGCATCGGGCGCGGAAAAATCGATCAGCACGTCGGGCTGGTCCTGATCAAGCGCGAACCCGCCGTCGTCAACAATCGCGAGCGCGATGGCGCGGCCCATCTTACCGTCGGGCGCAACCAGCGCGATTCGGATCGGGGCGGCTTGGGTCATGGTCGTGGGGTCTAGCCAAGCCGTTCCTGCAGCGCCAGCGCCGCTGCGGGAGCACGTTCCTTGGCTCCGTTGATCATGAACAGGAAGGCGTCGCGGCCATCTGCCTGCCAGCGCCGAGCACGCTCCGCGAATGCATCGAGCGCGGCCTCGTCATAGCCGGTCGCGACCTCGCTCCGCATTCGCTGCAACCGGGCGTAGGCGAAGCTGGCGGTGTCGGCGTCGATGCACGGAAATTTGTCGTCGTCGCCGAACACGATGGCGACGTCATGATCGCGGCACAGTTGGAAAAACGCCTCGTCGCGGAAGCTCTCGTGACGCGGTTCGATGACGTGGCGCAGCTTCAGGCTCTCGTGCTGCTCGGGTAGCAGCGACAGGAAGGCGGCGATGTCATCGCGGTCGAACTTGCGGCGCGCGGCCAGCATCCACAGGATCGGGCCGAGCTTGTCGCCGAGCGCGTCGATCCCCTGGGCCAGGAAATTGCCGATCCCTTCGCCCGCGTCGGCCATTTTCGGGCGGGTCACGCAGTAACGCGAGGCCTTGAGCGCGAATTGAAAACCGTCGGGTGCGGCCGCGCCCCATTTCTCCCACGTCGCGCGCGCCTGGCGCGAGTAGAAGGTGCCGTTGATCTCGATCGCGCCGAACTGGCTCGCGGCGAATTCGAGTTCGCGCGACTGGGCGAGTCCCTTGGGGAAAAAGCTTCCGCGCCAGGGCGCGTAGCTCCACCCGCCAATGCCTGTCCGGACGATCGCCATGCCCCGATTCTGGAACGGCGATCGCCCGGCGGCAAGTCCTAGCGCTTGAGCTGCTCTTGATAGAGTATGCTGCCCATCAGGTTGCGCATCTTCTTGCGGTCGCCGCTGGCGTTCGACGAACTGTGATCATCCTGTTTCATGAACTGGTTCATCAAACCGTCGCGCCGTGCGGCCTCGGCAGCCGAGGGAATGTCGGCATGACGCGTGAGCAGGATGACATTGGCCTCGCCGTCGCGCGGGTTGAGGCTGGAGAAGATATGATATTCGCTGATCCAGCCCTGCGACTTGGCGTATTCCTGGCTCGGACCCCAGACCTTGGTCAGATAATCCATGTAATTTTCGAACTGGCCATCTTCGACTTCGATCCGGCCGGCGGTCCAGAAATCGCCTGCCTTGACCGAGCTCTGCTGAGCCATGGCCGGCGACGACGCGGTCAGCATCGCCAAAGACGCCGCTCCGCAGGCGGCGAGCAAAAACTTGCGCATGAATACTTCCCCTCTTCGTTACCGCGAAAAGCCCATCGCGGCTCTGAGGAAACGGCGTCGACCTTTCGCCCATGCCCATCGGCCCCCTACCGGGCCGGCGTCGCTCCGCGGTTGCGTAAAGCAGAATTTAACATCGATTGCTATTCGTTTCGGGTCAGTCCCGGACGAATAGCTTGACGATATCGCGCGCCAGCCGCGCCGGGCGCTTGGTCGCCGCGTCGAGGCAGCACCAGGTCGACTGAACCTCGGCCAGCACTTCCTCGCCGCGCTTGATCACCGTGGTGAACATGGCGCGCGCGCCGGCCATGCCATTGGCGACCACGTCGGCGACGACGACGTCTTCGAGGAGAGCCGGGCGGCGGTAGGTGATCTGATGCTGGAGCGCGACCCACAGATGGCCGCCCACAGCCTCGGCCGGAGCCACCGTTTCCCAGAACTTCACCACCGCGTCCTGAACCCATTTCAGGTACACGCTGTTATTGACATGACCCATGTGGTCGATGTCGTTCGGGCTGACGCCGATCGGGAAGCGGAAGGTCTCGCTGGCCATGGTTCGAAGGTGGGGATAACTGACAGAAGTGTCAATGGGATGAGCGCTGAGTTACAAAATATCGTCGTGCTGACCGGCGCCGGGGTGAGCGCCGAGAGCGGGCTCGCCACCTTTCGCGGGCCCGAGGGGCTGTGGGAAGGGCACCGGGTCGAGGATGTCGCGACGCCAGAAGCGTTCGTGCGCGACCCGAATCTGGTCCACCGCTTCTACGACGCTCGCCGCGAGAATCTGGCGCGGGTCGAACCCAATGCAGCACATCGCGCGCTGGTCCGGCTTGAGCGGGAGTGGGCGGGCGGTTTCCTGCTCGTCACGCAAAATGTCGATGACCTCCACGAACGCGCCGGCTCGGAAAAGCTGATCCACATGCACGGCGAGCATTTGAAGGGCTGGTGCACCGCCTGCGACGGGCGCTTCGAGTGGCTCGGACCGATGGGCGAGGGGGCCTCATGCCCGGAATGCGGAGTCGGCGGCCAGGTCCGCCCTGACGTCGTCTGGTTCGGCGAAATGCCCTACGAAATGGAACGGATCGAGGCGGCGCTGAGAGACTGCGACCTGTTCGTCTCGATCGGCACTTCTGGCGCGGTCTATCCCGCCGCGGGCTTCGTCCAGACCGCCCGCTATTGCGGAGCTCGGACGCTCGAAATCAACCTCGAGCCGAGCCTCGGCAGTGTGTTTTTCGAAGCGCATCGCAGCGGTCCGGCGAGCGTGGAAGTGCCGGCGTGGGTGGAGGAATTGCTTCAGTCCGCCCAGTCCAATCCAATGTCCTGATATAGTTCGCGGTCCTCGCCCCATTTGGGTACGACCTTGACGTGGAGGAACAAATGCACCTTGCGCCCGAGGTGCTCGGCGATGGCCTCGCGCGCGGCGGTTCCGATCGCTTTTAGTCGGGCTCCGCCCTTGCCGACGACGATCGCCTTCTGGCTGTCGCGCTCGATGAAAATCTGCTGGTGGATCACCGCCGAGCCGTCGGGCCTGTCCTCCCATTTCTCGGTCGTGACCGCGCTTGCGTAGGGCAGTTCGGAGTGGAGCTGGAGGTAGAGCTGTTCGCGGGTCAGCTCGGCCGCGACCATGCGGTCGGTGGCGTCGGTCAATTGGTCGGCGGGGAAATGCCACGCCCCAACGGGCATCGCAGCCGCGAGATGCGCCTTG
>JANNDN010000345.1:0-1672 GCA_031387795.1 Sphingomonas sp. | reverse complement strand
CCGAGCGCCTCGGACCCGTAATTCTGGACATTGAAATCGGCATAGGCCGGGGTGCGTTGAACGGTGACGTCGCCGATGACGTCGCCGGGCACGCCCGCGGGCCTGAGGGTCAGGCGAACGTTGTAGCCGGGGATATCGCTGGCGAGCAGCAGATAGCGCTCCGCTTCAAAGCGGTTGAACACCTCGTCCTCGGTCAACCGGTTGAGATAGCCGGCGATGAGCTGCTCGGCGCCGCTGGCATCGCCGCGCACCTGGACCTTGGCGAGGTGGGCCATGAGCACGCGAAAGCGCACCACCCCGTCGCTGATCTTCTGCTCGGGGATCTGGACCGCGCTGATATAGCCGGCCTGGCGCAATATGGTCGCGGCGCGGTCGCGGATTTCGCACACCGAGGCGATCGGCAATTCCTGCCCGATTAGCGCGGAATAAGCCGGCTGCAACTCGGCCGGCGACAGGCCCTTGAGCCCGTCGAACTCGACCCCGCGGAGAGTGAATTTGATCGCCTGAAAATCGGGGCCGTCGAGCGCGCAGGGGGAGCGTTCGAACCCGCCCTCTACCTCCAGCCGCGGGCCCTGCGGAAGCGTCGGCGGGGTGACCGGGCGGGTGACCTCCTCGCGGGTCGGGGGGAGCACGTCGGTCGCGGATTGAGCCGAGGCCGCACCGGGCCAGGCAAGGGCGGCAGACGCCACTAGCAGCGCCCGGCTCGGCCAACGACTAAATGATGAATTTACGGCAAGACCCATCGCTTGGGGACCCCCGCCCCATTCGAGCAGCATCGACTCGCTAAAACTTTCTGTTGTTTTAGAGCGAATTAGTATTTGCAGAGCAAGGATTTTTTAACTTTGTTTAACAGATGTTTCGGCGCGCCCGTCCCGTCGGGGGACAGCGATGCGCTGGCGAATGCTTCGGCGACTCGCCCCGCAACCCGCGGGCCGACACAGCGTTCATTGCGCTGATGTATCGGACGGACCTCAACAATCGGGACCGGACCGGCGCGATCGCGGCGGTGCTCGCGATCCATGCCGGGCTGCTGTTCCTTCTCCTGACCCTGTCGGGCCGGATCGAGCTTCCCGATCCGCAGGAAGCGCTCGACGTGATCGACATTATCGATCCGCCCCAACCGCCACCGCCCGCTACTCCGTCGAAAGCCTCCAAACCGAAGGAGAAAGAGGGCGGCTCGTCGCCCAAGAACATCAAGAGCGAGGCGACCCCGGTGGTGGCGCCCAAGCCGCGGGTCGAGCCGCTAATCCCCAACCCGGTGGTCGCCGCCGAAACTCCGCGCCAGGGCACCGCCCCAACCCAGGGCGCGGCAAGTGTCGCGGGCCCGGGGACCGGTTCGGGCGGATTCGGGACTGGCACGGGGAGCGGCGTCGGCGGCGGTGGTCCGGGCGGCGGCGGCGGGGGCGGCGCGGTCATCCGCACGCGCCTGATCTCGCCGCCGCTCGGAGGGCGCGACTTTTCGCAGGATCTGCTCCGCATGTGGCCGCGCGGAACCCCCTTGTTCGCGCGCTTCCGAATCGCGCCCAACGGGGCGATCCTCAAGCGCTCCGCGGCCGATCCAGCGCTTTTTGAGAAAGAAGGGCGGGCGGTGGTGTTCTCGTCGCTCGACGACCTGGCGGCACGCATCGACGATCCAGCGCTCGACGTGACCGCGGACGACTTTCTCGTGCTG
>JANNDN010000330.1:0-2673 GCA_031387795.1 Sphingomonas sp. | reverse complement strand
ATGCTATCCAAGGACGATCATATTCCGCTGCTCAACAAGGTCGCGCAGGGGCTTTACCCGTCGGGATCGACGATCAAGCCGGCGATGGCGCTAGCCTTCCTAAAGCAAGGCATCGACCCCAAGCGGCGAGTCACGTGCCCGGGCGGAATCCGCATCGGCAATCGCTATTTCCGCTGCGACGCGGTCCACGGGTCGATGGACATGCGCTCGGCAGTCGAGCGCAGTTGCAACACCTATTTTTGGGCGACCGGCCTGATCACCGACCCGGAGCTGACGACCGAGATGGTGCAATATCTGGGCTACGGCCAGAAATTCGACTTGCCGATCCCAAGCCAGCGCTTCGGCACCATGCCCAACCCCAAGTGGCTCAAAAAGAAATATGGCCGCGAATGGCAGGGCTATGATTCCGCCAACACCTCGATCGGTCAGGGCTATGTGCTGGTCAACCCGATGCAATTGGCGGTGATGCCGGCGCGCCTGGCCTCGGGAAAGCTGCTTCAACCGCGGCTTCTGCTGGGAGGCGATCGCCAGCCGTTGCAGGATCTCGATGCCGATCCTGCCCATCTGGCGTTCGTTCGCGACGCCATGTCCGCGGTCGTCAACGAACGTGGCACCGGGGTCGGCTCCAAACTTCCGCTCGACGGCATCAAGATGGCCGGCAAGACCGGGACCGCCCAAGTGTTCCGTCTCGGCGCGCGCGGGCACCAGAGCAATTGGGCACTCCGCGACCATGCGCTGTTCATTGCCTTCGCGCCGGCGGACAAGCCACGCTACGCCATGGGCTGCATCATCGAGCATGGCGGCTTCGGCGCCTCGGCCGCCGCGCCGATCGTGCGCGATTCGATGACTTATTTGTTCGACAAGCAGAAGGCGATGGCCGCGCTCGAGCCGCTTGAGCAACAATGGGGCGGGACACTGGCGGAGCGCAACGCTCGCCAGCTGGCGGCGGTCCAGGCCGTTTCGCGCTCGGGCGCATGATCACCTCGGCGATCATCCCGCGGCCGCTGGCCAAGCTGCCGTGGCGGCTGATCTTTCTGGTCACCGGGATCGGCGCGTTCGGGCTGATCGTCCTGTTCTCCGCGGCGGGAGGCTCGGCGCACCCGTGGGCACTCAAGCAGGGCGGCATCTTCCTCTTCTTCCTGTCGATCGCGATCGGCATGTCGTGGCTCAGCGAGGCGACGATCAAGAAACTGGTTTTCCCGATCTATGGCGTGATCGTCGTCATGCTGGTCGGGGTCGAAGCGCTTGGCCTGGTCAAGAAGGGTGCGCAGCGCTGGCTCGACCTCGGCCCGATCCGCATCCAGCCGTCGGAATTCATGAAGCCCGCGATCGTCCTCACCCTCGCCCGCTTCTACGAGCTGGTGCCGGCCGCCGACACCCGCACTTGGCGCGCCTTCTGGCCGGCGGCGATGATGCTCGGCGTGCCCGCGGTGCTGATCGTCCTCCAGCCCGATTTGGGAACGACGATCATGGTCCTGCTGTGCGGGATCACCGTCATGTTCCTCGCCGGAGTGCCGATGTGGGTGTTCATCGCGCCGGTCGCCGCGATCGCGGTCGCCGCGCCGATCGTCTATCAGTCGCTCCACGGCTATCAGCGCAAGCGCATCGACACCTTTCTCGATCCCGAAAGCGATCCTTTGGGCTCGGGCTATCACATCGCCCAGTCGAAGATCGCGATCGGCTCGGGCGGAGTGTGGGGCAAGGGCTTCCTCAACGGCAGCCAAAGCCATCTCGATTACCTTCCCGAAGGCCACACCGATTTCGTCTTCGCGACCATGACCGAGGAATGGGGTCTGGTCGGCGGGGTTCTCCTCATCCTCGCCTTCGCCGCGGTCATTCGCTGGGGGCTGCGGGTCGGAGCGCAGGCGCGCACCCGCTTCGCCCAGCTATCGGCCGCGGGGCTGGCGGCGACGATCTTTTACTACGTCGCGATCAATTTGATGATGGTGATGGGCCTCGCGCCGGTCGTCGGCGTGCCGCTGCCTTTGGTCAGCTTCGGCGGCTCGGCGGTAATGACGGTGATGCTGTGCCTCGGCCTGCTGATGGCCCTGGAGCGCCAGCATCGGACCGGCGCGCCCACATAGCAGTTGCGCCGTTGCGCCAGCGTTGCTAGTGGCGCCCCGCGAGCGCAGCCCCGATCGGCGCCGCGCTTTTCGCGACAAGATGGATCAGTAGCTCAGTTGGTAGAGCAGACGACTCTTAATCGTCCGGTCCTCGGTTCGAGCCCGAGCTGATCCACCATTTTCCGACCCGCGACTACAGCACCGCCATGTGGCGATTGTCGAAGACGCCGCCATATTGCCGGGCGATCGCCACCTTGCGTTCCATCGCGTCGAGGATCGGCTCGGCGAAATCGACTCCGGCGAGCTTCGAGCAGCTGCCGAGATTGCCGGGCGAGAAGACGTTTACCTCGAGGATCTTGTCGCCGACGATGTCGATCCCGACCAGGAACATGCCGTCGGCGAGCAGCTTGGGGCGAATAAGCTCGGCGACGTCAAGCTCGACCTTGCCGATCTCGACCGCTTCCGCGGATCCGCCGGCGTGGATGTTCGAGCGGATGTCGTCCTTCGCCGCGACCCGCCGAAGCGCTGCGTATTTGCCGTCGATCTCGAGTGGCGAGCCGTTCATGATGAACAGCCGGATGTCGCCTTTCTTGGCCGCGGGGACATAGGC
>JANNDN010000307.1:0-6589 GCA_031387795.1 Sphingomonas sp. | reverse complement strand
GGTGACCCCGAAGGGCTCGGTTGCGGCCGATCCCAAATATGTCCCGCTCGGGGCGCCGGTTCACCTGATCCTCGACCGCGCCGACGTCAGCGGGCTGTGGATCGCACAGGATACCGGCGGGGCGATCAAGGGCGCCAACCGCTTCGACACCTTCTGGGGCGCTGGCGAGCAGGCGGTGGCGGCGGCTGGCGGGCTGACCGCATCGGGCTCGGCGGCGTTGCTGCTCCCCAAGACCAGCGTCGCGCGTGCGCTCGCTCGGCCCTGACGAGGCCGCGCTGTGGGCCCGGGTCGCGGCGACCATCAGGCCGCTATCGCGCGATAAGAGCGACGTTCAAACCACTGCCGAAAAAGCACTTTCTCAGAACGCAGTCACGATCCGAAAGGGGTCGGCAAGGCCCCCCGATCGGCCCGTCAGGGCGGGGACTCGCGGCCCTGGCGAGACGCTCGACGGAAGCTGGGACCGCCGGCTCTCCCGCGGCTCGGCGCGCCCCGACCGGGTCATCGACCTTCACGGCCACAGCCTCGACACAGCCTGGCAGGCAATCGACCGCGGGCTCGGGTCTGCGATCGCGTCGGGCGAGCGGCTCGTGCTCCTGATTACCGGCCATCGCCGCGACGGCGATCCGCCGCTTCCACGCGGTCGCATCCGCGCCGCAGTCGACGGCTGGCTCGCGGCGTCGAGCCATGCTTCCTCGATCGCCGCGATCCGGCCGGCGCATCGAAGCCATGGGGGTGGGGGCAGCCTCTATGTCGTTTTGCGCCGGCGCTGACCTTTTCTTAACCGATCTTCTTTAATTCGGGCGCCTCACGCGAAAGCGTCGGCCCAGGGGCACCGGACGTCTAATGAAGCCAGGCATCGCAGAGAGGTTTAGCAACGCGATCTTGTCGTGCGCGGCGGGTTTCGCCTCGTTCATTTTTTCGCTGATCGCGTTGCTCTATCTGACCGAGTTCGATGAGAAGATCGTCGCGGCGCTGGTCGCCGGCGCCTTCTGCCTCCTCATCAGCTACATCGCCTCCGAACGACCGAACAGCCAGAGCGCGCGGGCTCTGGCCGCGCTTGGCGATCGCCTGCTGGCGGTCGAGGACGGCGACCTGATCTCGCCCGCTCCCCCGATCGTGCGCGAGACCATGCCCAAGCTGGCGGCGGCGGTCGACACTCTGTTCGCCGAGGTCCGGGCGTCGATCGAGAACGCCCACGCCCTGGGCATGTACGATCCCGTCACCTCGCTCCCCAACCGGCTGCATTTCCGGTCGGAGGTCGACAAATTGCTCGGCGAGGTCGGCAAGGGCAGCTTCTCGGCGATGCTGTTCGTCGATCTCGACCGCTTCAAGTCGGTCAACGACAGTCTTGGCCATGCCCGCGGTGATCAGCTGCTGATCATGGTCGCCAACCGGCTGCGGGTCGTCGCCAACGCCGAATATGGCGGCAACGGACGCCACCGCCCGCTGCTCGCGCGGCTCGCCGGCGACGAATTCACTTTGTTTTTCCCCGAGGTCGCGAGCATCGCCGAAATCGAGCGGATCGCCCGGCGGGTGGTGCTGGCAATCTCCGAGCCGTTCGATCTCAGCTCGCACAGTGTCGACATTGGCGCCTCGATCGGTGTCGCGATCTCGCCCGAACACGGCCGCTCGGTCGAAAGCCTGATGCGCGCCGCGGACATCGCCATGTACCGCGCCAAATCGCTCGGCGGTGAGCAGCATTGCCTGTTCGACGTCGAACTGGCGCAGGAGCATCAGGCCAAGATCGATACCGAAAAAGCGCTCGGCGAAGCGGTCCAGCGCGGCGATCTCGAGCTGTGGTACCAACCCCAGGTCAATCTCGTCACGGGCGACCTGGCGGGGGCCGAGGCGCTGCTCCGCTGGAACCACCCGCGCGACGGCCTGCGCCTGCCGGGCACCTTCATTCCGACTGCCGAGCGCTGCGGGATCATCGCCGAAATCGGTGACTGGGTGATGGTCGAGACGGCCTCGGCGCTGGCCGACTGGCATCGCCACGGATTTGGCCAGCGGCTGGCGTTCAACGTCAGTCCGCGCCAGCTCGACCGCAGCGACTTCTTCGGCCGCTTGCGCCACATTTTTGCCGACGCTGGCGTGCCGCTATCGCTGGTCGACCTCGAATTCACCGAAAGCGCGGCGATGGAAGCCAGCGCCGCGGTCCTGACCGAGATTGCCGCGCTTCGCGGCGAGGGCGCGCGAATTACCATCGACGACTTCGGCACCGGCTATTCGAACCTCGCGCGGTTGCGCACGATGCCGCTGGACCGGGTCAAGCACGATCCCTCGCTGATCGCCGACATCGAGAGCTGCGAGGAGGCGCGGATCGTGGTCCAGGCCGTCGTCCATTTGATCAAGGGCGTCGGCGGCGAAGCGGTCGCCGAGGCGGTCGAGACCATCGGTCAGGCCGATATTCTGCGGACCATGGGCTGCGACATCGCCCAAGGCCATCTCTTCGCCAAAGCGATGCGCGAACAGGACTTCCTCGCCTGGATCAGCACCGATCGCGGGCAGGTTTCGGTCGCCTAGCCCAGCAGGCGGGTGACGATCCGCTCGTAGATTCGGCTCAAGGCCTCAATGTCCGCCACCGCGGCATGTTCGCCGACTTTGTGCATCGAGGCATTGGGCAGGCCGAAATCGACCACCGGGCACAATATGATGAGGAAGCGCCCGTCCGAGGTGCCGCCGCTGGTCGACAGCTCGGGCTCGATTCCGGTTTCGGTGCGGATCGCCTCGACCACCAGCTCGTACAGCTCGCCCGGCGGGGTCAGGAACGCTTCCCCTGAAATCCGCGCCGTGACCTTGGCCCCCGGGGCCTCGCGCTCGGCCACTTGCTCGACCATCCGGACGAGGTCTTCGCCGCGCTGGAGATTGTTGAAGCGGATGTTGAGCTGGGCAGTCGCCGAGCCGGGGATGACGTTGCTTGCGGTGGTCGGAGTCGTGACCGCGGTGAATTCGAGGTTCGAAGGCGGAAAGGCCTCGGTCCCATCGTCGAGATGAAGCGCGTCGAGCGCGGCGACAATCCGGGCGAGCGCCGGGATCGGGTTGGTCGCGCGATGCGGATACGCGACATGGCCCTGGTGGCCGGGCACCTCGATCCACAGATTAACCGACCCGCGCCGCCCGATCTTGATCGTGTCGCCAAGCCGGTCGACCGAGGTCGGCTCGCCGATCAGGATCATGTCGGGGCGGATCCCGCGCTCGTTTAGCCAATCGATGATTCTGGGCGTGCCGTACGTGGCATAGCCCTCCTCGTCGCCGGTGATGAGGAAGGACAGGGTGCCGCGGACCTGGCTCACCCGCGACACCGCGGCGGCGAAGGCGGCGATCGCGCTCTTCATGTCATTCGCGCCGCGGCCGGTCAGCACGCCATCCTCGATCCGCGCCGAAAAAGCGTCGCCGTCCCAGCCCTCGCCCGCCGGGACCACGTCGAGATGGCCGGCGAAGCCGAAATGCGGACCCTCGCCGACGGTCCGCATCGCGACCATATTCTCGGTCGGCCCATCGGGCGCTTCACCCTTGACCCAGCGATGGATCTCGAAACCCAATGGACGAAGCGCATCGGCTAGCAGATCGAACACCGCTCCGCTGGCGGGGGTGACGCTGGGGCAGTTGATCAGTGCGCTCGCAAGCGCGATGGGGTCGATCGTCATCCCCGGCGACTAGCAAAGGAAGCGGCAATGCCCAAGATCGACCTCGATCAAATCCCGCAGGTCAACACCACCTCTTATCCCAAGCCGTTCGACGAGGCCGTTCGCGGTCGTCATTTCCGGCGCCTTGCGCCGGCCACCGGGCTGACCGACTTCGGGGTTAGCGAGGTCACGCTCGAGCCCGGGGCATGGTCGTCGCAGCGCCACTGGCACGACGGCGAGGATGAGTTCCTGGTGATGATCGAGGGCGAAGCGGTAATGGTCGAGGACGAGGGGCGGACAATGCTCAAGCCCGGCGATCTGGTCGCCTGGCCCAAGGGCGTCCGCAACGGGCATCATCTGATCAACGAGAGCGGAGCGCCGTGCCGGTTCGTCTGTTTCGGCGGCGTCGACCGGACGTGGGGCGAATATTCGGACATCGACATGCGCTTCAACCCGGACAACAGCTATTCGCGCAAGGACGGCACGCCTTACTGAGCACCCTCTTTTTCATAGGCCTCGATCACCCACGGCTCGTCCTGCGCCTGGTCGATCCACTGGGCGACGTGGGGGTGGGAGAGGACCGCCTTCATATAGGCCGCGGCGAAGGCCGGGACCGGCACGCCATAGGTGATGAAGCGGGTCACCACCGGCGCATACATGATGTCGGCCGCCGACCATTCGTTGAACAGGAACTTGCCGGTGCCGCCGAACCGCGCCCTCGCCTGAGCCCACAATTGAAGAATGCGGTCGATGTCGGCGACGACTTTCTCATTGAGCTCCTTGGGCGGGTAGGAGCGGCGGACGTTCATCGGCAATTCGCTGCGCAGCGCGGCGAAGCTCGAGTGCATTTCGGCGGCCATCGAGCGCGCCATCCCGCGCGCGTCCTCGGCCTTGGGCCAGAACAGTTCGCGGTTCCCGCGGTCGGCGAGGAAATCGATGATCGCGAGGCTGTCCCAGACCACGCAGTCGCCGTCCCACAGGATTGGGACCTTGCCGCCGCCGGGGGCGAACTCGTTGCCCTTGCGCGCATTCTCCCACTCGTCGTCGAACATCGGGACGACCAGCTCCTCGAACTCCTCGCCCGATTGCTTGACCGCCAGCCAGCCGCGCATCGACCAGCTGGAATAAGCGCGGTTGCCGATGACGATCTTGAGCAAGGCGGGTTCCTTAGGCGAGGGCGGCGGCGAGGACCGCGGTGCGAAGCGCGGCGATCCCCTCGCCGGTTTCGCTCGAGGTGGCAAGAACATCGGGGTGGGCGGCGGGATGAGTGCGCGCTTCCTGCACGACCGCGGCCTTAATGCCCACAAATTCGGTCGGCTTGACCTTGTCCGACTTGGTCAGGACCAGCTGATAATTGACCGCCGCCTGGTCGAGCATGGTCATGATCTCGCGGTCGACCGGTTTGAGGCCGTGGCGGCTGTCGATCAGCACCAGCGCGCGCTTGAGCACCGCGCGCCCGCGCAAATAATCATTGATCAGGTGCTTCCAGCGCTTGACCAGGTCCTTCGGTGCTTCGGCAAAGCCATAGCCAGGCATGTCGACCAGGCGCAGCTGCAGCGGTTCTCCGACCTCGAAATAATTGAGCTCCTGTGTCCGGCCCGGAGTGTTCGAGGTCCGCGCCAGGCTCTTGCGGTTAGTGAGCGCGTTGAGCAGCGAACTCTTGCCGACGTTCGAGCGTCCGGCGAAGGCGATCTCGGGCACGCTCGCGTCGGGCAGGAACTGCAGGTCCGGCGCCGATTTCAGGAACGTGATCGGACCCGCAAACAGTTTTCGAGCCGTCTCGTCCAACGTGTCATCGCGGCCGCTGATCATGTCTCGACCGGGTGCGTGTCCGAGAAATGGAGACCGTAGCGCCGGTACAGCCACGATTGCTGGGCGATGGTCAGCAAATTGTTGGTCATCCAGTAGAGCTGAAGCCCGGCCGCGAACGGGGCCATGACGATGACTAGGACCCACGGCATCCACGCGAATATCTGCTGCTGCATCGGATCCATCGGCTGCGGATTGAGCTTCATCGTCAGCCATTGGGTGAAGCCGACCATGATCGGCAAGACGCCGATCGCGAGAATGGTCGGGGGGGTGAAGTCGAGCAGCCCGAAGAGATTGACTGGCGTCAGCGGGTCGGGCGCCGACAAATCCTTGATCCACAGGATGAACGGCTGGTGGCGCATTTCGACGCTTACGGTCAGGACCTTGTAGAGCGCGTAGAAGACCGGAATCTGGAGCAGAATGGGGAGACAGCCCGCGGCCGGATTGATCTTCTCCGTCTGGTAGAGCTTGAGGATTTCCTGCTGCTGGCGCTGTTTGTCGTCCTTGAAGCGCTGCTGGATCGCCTTCATCTTCGGCTGCAGTTTGCGCATCGCGGCCATCGATTGAAACTGCTTGTTGGCGATCGGGAACATGATCAGCCTGACGATCAAGGTGAGACCGATAATCGCGAAGCCGAAATTGTCGGTCAGACGGAACAGCACCAGCAGCAGCGCGAAGATCGGGCGCATGAACCATTCGAACCAGCCCCAGTCGATTGACTTGGAGAGCTTGGCGATGCCCGCGGTCTCGTAGCGGTCGAGCCACTTTTTTTCCTTGGCCCCGGCGACCAGGCGGGTCGATGTGGTCGTGGTCTGACCGGGCGCTAGGTCGGTCGCGCCAAGTACGTAATCGGCTTGGTAGCCGCCGTTCTGGCCGCGGCGGAATTCGGCGGTCATCTTGCCTTCGGGGGCGAGCGCGGTCAGCCAATATTTGTCGGTGAAGCCGAGCCAGCCGGCGGCGTTTGCGTGCTGGCCGCTCGCGCCTTCGCCGATATCTTTCCAGTCGACGCTATATTCGGCCTTGCCGTCGAACACCCCGATCGGGCCGACATGGTGGGTCCAGGAGGAGATGTCGGCCGATTTGTTCGATCGCGTGACGAGGCCGAGCGGGCGGACGGTCACCGGGCCGGCGGTGCCATTGACGGCGCTCTGGCG
>JANNDN010000283.1:0-3212 GCA_031387795.1 Sphingomonas sp. | reverse complement strand
GCCTCGAGATATTCGAAGCGGTTGCCCGGCACGATCATGCCCTTCGACGGCTCGTCGAGGCGGTGGTTGGCGCGGCCGATCCGCTGCAGCAGGCGCGACGATCCTTTGGGCGCGCCCATCTGGACGACGAGGTCGACGTCGCCCCAGTCGATGCCGAGGTCGAGGCTGGCGGTGCACACCAGAGCGCGCAGCCGGCCCGCGCCCATCGCCGCCTCGACCTTGCGCCGCGCCTCGAGCGCGAGGCTGCCGTGGTGGATGCCGATCGGCAGCGCTTCATCGTTGGCGGTCCACAATTCCTGGAAGATCAGCTCGGCAAGGCTGCGCGTGTTGCAGAACACCAATGTCGTCTTGTGCTGCTCGATCAGTTTCATCACCTCGCGCGCGGCGTGGCGCCCCGAATGGCCGCCCCACGGGATCTTGCCGTCGGGGATGAGGATCGAGAGGTCGGGTTCGGCGCCGGGATCGCCGATGACGAGATCGACCGCGTCGATGTCCGCGTCGGGCGCGAGCCACGAGCGGTAAGCGTCGGGATCGCTGACCGTGGCGCTGAGGCCGACTCGGCGGAGCGATGGCCGAAGCGCCTGCAGCCGGGAAAGGGCGAGGCTCAGCAGGTCGCCGCGCTTCTCCCGCGCGAAGGCATGAATTTCATCGACGATGATCGTGTCGAGGTCGGCGAACAGCCGGTCCGAATCGGGAAAGGACAACAGCAGGCTCAACGATTCGGGGGTGGTCAGCAGGATCTGCGGGGGTCGCGCGCGCTGCCGTGCCTTGCGGTCGGACGGCGTGTCGCCGGTGCGGGTCTCGACCCGGATGTCGAGCCCCATTTCCGCGATCGGGGTCATCAAATTGCGCTGAACGTCGACCGCGAGCGCTTTCAGCGGCGAGACGTAGAGCGTGTGAAGCCCCTCGGCGGGCCTTGTCGCGAGATCGCAGATCGCGGGGAGGAAGCCGGCGAGGGTCTTGCCCGCTCCGGTCGCGGCGACGAGCAGCGCGTTGCGCCCGGCGCGCGCCTGGTCGAGCATTTCGAGCTGGTGGCGGCGCGGCGCCCAGCCGCGCGCCGCGAACCATTGCTCGACGATCGGTGGGAGCCGGGCCGGCGTCAGAGCTCGTCCGTCCCCTCGCGGCGGCGCTTTTCTTCCTCGTCGTAGAGGTCGTCGGTCTTTTTCTCGGTGAAACTAGTGCTCTTGCTCGAGTTGCGGCGCAGGACCACCCACAGCAGCACGGCCAGCAGCAGGATCGGGCCAACGACCGTCATCAGCGAGGTAATGCTTCCCATATTTGCTCCTTCCGCGGAACCACGGCGCGTTTCGCTGACTATAGCTCGCAATGGCCCGACTCGGTTCCTGGATTCAATCGCACCCCGAAGGCATCTACGTCCAGCCGGCGGACGCGTGGATCGACCCGTCGCAGCCCAAGCCGCGCGCGCTCGTCACCCACGGCCATGGCGATCACGCCCGCGGCGGCCACGGGACGGTGTTCGCGACGCCAGAGACGCTGGCGATCATGGGGGTGCGCTATGGCGACCAGAACGGCCAGCCGGTGGCTTATGGCGGACGCGTCAAGGTCGGCGATGTCGAGGTTGGGTTCGTCCCCGCGGGGCATGTGCTGGGAAGCGCTCAGATCATCCTCGATTACAAGGGCGAGCGGGTGGTGGTGTCGGGCGACTACAAGCGCAGGGCGGACCCGACCTGCCCGCCGTTCGAGCCGGTGCCGTGCGACATCTTCATCACCGAGGCGACCTTCGGCCTCCCCGTTTTCCGCCATCCCGACACGGGGCAGGAGATCGACCGCCTGCTCCACCGCCTCCACAGCGATCCCGAGCGCTGCGTGCTGGTCGGCGCTTATGCTTTGGGCAAGGCGCAGCGGATCATCTGCGAATTGCGCGGGCGCGGGCACGACGCGCCGATCTATATCCACGGCGCGCTCGAGCGATTGTGCACTCTCTACGAGGAGCTGGGGGTCCCGCTCGGCGAGCTGCGGCCTGCCACCGGGGCAAGCAAGGAGGAGCTCAAGGGCAAGATCGTGCTGGCCCCGCCGGGCGCGCTCAACGACCGCTGGTCGCGGCGGCTGCCCGACCCGGTGACCGCCATGGCCTCGGGCTGGATGCGCATCCGGCAGCGCGCGCGGCAACGCAATGTCGAGCTTCCGCTGATCATCTCCGACCATGCCGATTGGGACGAGCTGACGATGACGATTCGCGAGCTAGCCCCGCGCGAGGTATGGATCACCCACGGGCGCGAGGACGCGCTGATGCACTGGTGCATGCTCCACCAGATTAAGGCCCGCGAGCTCAACCTCGTTGGCTATGAGGACGAGGACGATTAATGCGGCTGCCGGGCCTCCTGTCGATTTCGTTAGCGCTCGCGGGATGCGGCGAACCCGCGCCGGGCGCGAATGAAGCCGCACCGGTTCCCGACACTATTGCTTCCGAACGGGCGGCGACACCAACAGGGGGAACGGTCGCGCCGACCCGATCGAGCCAATATTCGCCGATCGACGATAAGTCCTGCCGAACGATCGAGGAAAATGAGGAAACCGGCGACTGGATCGGCGCCTGCCCGGGGCTCGCGGGCTACACGCTCGAGTGGAGCATCGGCGATCTTCGCGACGATCTCACGATCATCGACGGCAAGACGCGGGCCCAATTGGCTATCCCGTCGCTGGTCGCCAAGGGCGCGTTCGATTCGCTCGGCGCTAAGGCCGAATGGCGCGGGGCCACGGGCGCCCGGCCCGATGTGCTGATCGTCCGCGTGCACGTTGCCAATGCCGAAGGGAAGAATGATTCGGGGAGGCTGGCGGTCGCTCGGTTGATGCCCAAACCGTGCCTGGTCGCGATCGTCCCCGTGGGCGCGAATCAGAGCGCGCGCGCGCGCACCATCGCCGACGGGAAATTGCCGGGGTGCCTCGCGGCGGATTAGACCGGCAGGTCTTCCCAGTTGAGCTCGAAATCCATGTCGAATTCGCTCGCGCGTTTCACCGCGATCGCCAGGCCAGCGACCACTGCCGCGCCGAGCGCCAGCATGATCCCGGGCTTGAGCCTCTTGAGGGTCGCCGTCATCTCACACCCCGCGTGTCGTGTTGCAGGGAAACAATAACAGGGAAATGCTTGCAATTCGGTGACTAACCGAGGGCGCGCGACATTTCAGTGACTCACTGTTGCGCGAATGACACCCGAGTGTGCAAGGCGGGCGTCGATCTCAGCGACGAGACGG
>JANNDN010000269.1:0-3024 GCA_031387795.1 Sphingomonas sp. | reverse complement strand
TTCACTTCCGGCTCGAGCATCTGGCCCTTCATCACGCCGTCGCCCTTGGTCGCCGAGAGCGGCGAGGCGAAGATTTTCTTCACCACGTCCATCCCCTCGACCACCCGGCCGAACACCGCGAAGCCGCTGGCATCCCCTTGCGGATGGCCGGCGTCGAAGGCGGGCTGATCGCTGAGCAGGATGAAAAAGTCGCTGCGCGTGGTGCCGGCCCCGGCATTGGCCATGACGATCGAACCGGCGAGGTTTTTGAGCCCGGTCGCGCTGGTCGGTTCGTGCGCGATCGGCGGGAACAGCAGCCTCGCGTCGCTCCGCACCCCGCCCTGGATCAGCCCGCCATCGCCCATCGCCATCGCCCGGTAAAAGGTTTGTCCGTCGAAGCGCTGACCCTCAACATAAGCGAGGAAGTTGGCGGTGGTGATCGGCGCGCGGCCCCGGTCGAGCTGGAGAACGATGCGGCCGACACCCGTTTCCAGCGCGACCCGGATGAGGTCCGACTTCGGGGCCACAGCGGCTGGCGGCGCGGCGGTTTGGGAGAGTGCGGGGACAGCGGCGAAGGCGAAGAGAAGCGGCGCGAATCGAAGCAACATGCCGTCACTGTACCGGGTTTCGCGCGGGGGCGAACGCCTCTATAGGCCCCGCGAACCATGACCCCCGCCGTAATCGCCACCAACCTCCCCGCCGACTGGCGCGATCTGCTCGCGCTGACCAAGCCGCGCGTGATGAGCCTGGTGGTGTTTACCGGCCTGTGCGGCCTGCTCGCGGCACCGGCGATGCCGCCATTCGCTTTGGGGCTGACCGCGATCCTGTGCATCGCGCTCGCGGCCGGAGCCTGCGGCGCGCTCAACCAATGGTATGAGGCGGAGATCGATTCGAAGATGCGGCGCACCGCCAGCCGTCCGCTTCCCGGCGGCCGGATGGAGCGTCAGACCGCGCTTCACTTCGGGGTCGGGCTGGCGGTGTTTTCGGTGCTGTTGATGGGAGTCGCGACCAACTGGCTCGCGGCCGGCCTGCTTGGCGTCTCGATTTTGTTCTACGTCATCATCTACACCATGTGGCTCAAGCCCAGAACGGTGCAGAATATCGTCATCGGCGGTGCCGCCGGCGCGTTCCCGCCGCTGATCGGCTGGGTCGCGGCGACGGGCGAGATGGCGCTGCTGCCGTGGCTGCTGTTCGCAATCATCTTCCTGTGGACGCCGCCGCATTTCTGGGCACTGAGCCTGTTCGTCCGGTCGGACTATGCCAATGCCGGCATCCCGATGCTTCCGGTCGTCGCGGGCGAGCGCAGCACGCGCCGCCAGATTTTCCTCTACACTCTGCCGATGGCCGCCGCGGCGGTGGCACCGTGGCCGCTCGGGCTCGCGGGTCCGCTTTATGGCGTGGCCGCGACCCTGCTCAGCGCCGTCTTCATCGCGCTGGCGATACCGGTGCTCGCCAACCGCTCGACCGATCCCAAGGCGATGGCGCCCGAAAAGCGGCTCTTTGGTTACTCCGTAATCTATCTCTTCGCTCTGTTCGCGGCGCTGGTCGCCGACCGGTGGCTGCCATGACCGAGGAGGAGCTGCTGGCGATCCGCAAGCGCCAGCGCGACCGCGCCCGGATCATGGCGTGGCTGCTCGGCGCGTTCGTCGTTTTGTTGTTCTTCATCACCATCGCCAAAACGGGGATCAACTGGTGACCGCTGCCGCCGAGGTCCAGCGCAGCAACGCGAAGACCGCGCTCGCGATGGCGGGGATCGTGCTCGCGATGCTCGGCCTCGCCTTCGCTTCGGTGCCGCTCTACCGATTGTTCTGCCAGGCGACCGGGTTCGCCGGCACCCCGCAGCGCGCCGAGCAGGCGCCGGGCGCTGCGGCGGGGGAGATCGGAGTGCGCTTCGACGCCAATGTCCATCCGGGCCTGCCGTGGCGGTTCGAGCCGGACCAGCAGACGGTCCGCATTGCGCCCGGCGCGCGCACCCAAATCAGCTACACCGCGCGCAATTTGAGCGCCCGTCCGGTCACCGGCCAGGCGGTGTTCAACGTCAGCCCCGAGCGGGCCGGCAAATATTTCAGCAAGATCGAATGCTTCTGCTTCACCGAACAGACGCTCAAGGGCGGCGAGACAATGCGCATGCCGGTGATCTTCTTCATCGACCCGGCAATCGCCGATGACCGCGACTCGCGCGACATCGACGAGATCACTTTGAGCTACACATTTTACCCAGTGGAAAGTGCCGCCTCGTCCCGCTAGAGGCGAGGTCAAGGACAATAGGGAAGCTTCGCTCACATGGCTGCGTCACAGAACCACGATTATCATCTCGTCGATCCCGATCCGTGGCCGATCATCGGCGCCGCGTCGGGCGGATTGTTGTTCGGCGGGCTGGTCATGACCTGGCACGACAACCCTTATGGCAAGTTTGTCGCCGCGCTCGGCCTCATCGGCGTTCTCGTGACGATGTACAATTGGTGGTCGAACACGATCCGCGAGGCGGACGTCTATCACACGCCGGTGGTCCAGCTTCACCTGCGCTATGGCATGATCCTGTTCATCGCCTCGGAGGTGATGTTCTTCCTCGCCTGGTTCTGGGCCTTTTTCGATTCGTCTCTATTCCCCTCGGCAGTCGAAGCGGTCGGCGGGCAATGGCCGCCCAAGGGCATCGAGGTGCTCAACCCGTGGGGCTTCCCGCTGCTCAACACGCTGATCCTGCTGTGCTCGGGAACGACGGTTACCTGGGCGCACCATTCGCTGATCCACGGCAATCGCGAGGGATTGAAGCTCGGGTTGCTGCTGACGATCGCGCTCGGCCTCGTCTTCACCGGGGTCCAGGCGTACGAGTACATCCACGCGCCGTTCGCCTTCAAAGGCAATATCTATGGCGCGACCTTTTTCATGGCGACCGGCTTTCACGGCTTCCACGTCATCGTCGGCACCATCTTCCTGATCATCTGCTACCTCCGCGCCCGCCGCGGCGATTTTACGCCCCGGCAGCATTTCGGGTTCGAGGCGGCGGCCTGGTACTGGCACTTCGTCGATGTCGTGTGGCTGTTC
>JANNDN010000255.1:0-6283 GCA_031387795.1 Sphingomonas sp. | reverse complement strand
GTAGGATACGTCGGTCGCCAGCTTGCGCGTGAAAACCGGATAATCGGTCAGGCCACCGACCTGCGCGGCCTTGATTTCGGTGTCCCAGTAAGCGCCCTTAACGAGGCGGACCATGAGCTGGCGGCCGTGCGCGCGGGCGGTGGCAACGACCCAGTCGCACAACGGCTCGGCGCGCTTCTGATAGGCCTGGATGGCGAGCCCGAACCCGCCCCAATCGTTGGCGAACAGTTCGTCGTCGGCAAGCAACGCCTCGAATACGTCCATCTGCAGTTCGAGCCGGTCGGCTTCCTCGGCGTCGATCGTGAGATGCACCCCCGCGCGCGAGGCGATCAGCGCCAGCTCGCGCACTTTCGGCACGACCGCGGCGACCGCTTCGGGGCCATGGGTGAACTCGAAACGCGGGTGGAGCGCGGTGAGCTTGACCGAAATTCCCGGAGCAGTGCGGAAATCGCCATCGGACTCGCTGGCGAGCCGCTCGAGCGCCGATTTGTAGGCGGCGAAATAGCGATCGGCGTCGGGAAAGGTCCGTGCCGCCTCGCCGAGCATGTCGAAGCTGTGGCTGAGTCCGCGTTCGCGCTCGGGCCGGGCGCGCTTCAGGGCCTCGTCATGGTCGCGGCCAAAGACGAAATTGCGGCCGAGAATTTTCATCGCCTCGCGCACCGCGGTCCGCACCACCGGCTCGCCCAGCCGCCCGACCGTCCGGCCAAGGACGGCGCGCCAATTGTCGCTGCGGTCCTGCGCGCCTTCGATGACCTTGCCGGTGAGCAGCAGCGAGAAGGTCGCGGCGTTGACGAACGACGAATCCGATTGCCCCAGCCGCTCGGACCAGTCGGGGCCAGACAATTTGTCGGCGATCAGTTCGTCGGCGGTGCGCGCGTCGGGAATACGGAGCAGCGCCTCGGCCAGGCACATCATCGCAATGCCCTCGTCCGAGCCGAGGTCATAAGCGTGCATGAAGGCGTCGATGCCGGTCGGCTTGTGCCCGCGCACGCCCTTGACCAGCGAGCGAGCGATGGCCGTAACCTCGGGCTGGACCGCAGCCATGTCCGCCTGGGTCAGCCGCTCGGCACCGATGGTCGCTTCATCGGCGCGATAGGCACGCCGCAATTTCGCCCGGTCGACCGCTGCGGCCATCGCGCCCGCCCTCAGGCCAGCCGGCCGTGGCAATGCTTGTATTTCTGCCCCGAGCCGCACGGACAAGGCGCGTTGCGGCTGACCGGCGCTTCCTGCACATCGCCCTCCGCCATCCCCTCGGGCAGCGCGGGTTGCGGGATATTGAGCATTGGTCCGGGCACGCGCGACAGGATCGAGCCGGTGGCGGCGTCGATGTCGGCACTGTCGTCGTCGCCCGAGAACGGGTCGAGATGCTGGGTGATGAAATCGGGCAGCAGCGGCGGCGGCGGCGCGTCGAACTGGACCTGCGCGCGCATCAACAGCTTGGTCACTTCCTCGCGGATCGAGATCAGCAGCCGCTCGAACAGCAGGAAGGCCTCCTGCTTATATTCGTTGATCGGCTTCTTCTGCGCGTAACTGCGCAGGTGGATGACCTGGCGCAGCGCGTCGAGCGTCGACAGATGCTCCTTCCAGTGCGAGTCGAGGGTCTGGAGCAGGAGCTGACGCTCGACCTCGATCCAGCGCCCCGGGTCCATGTCGCTGGTCTTGGCGTCCATCGCCTCGTTGGCCAGCGCCTGGACGCGCTCGGTAATGATCTGCTGATCGACCTCCTCTTCCTGCAGCCACGAGTCGACCGGAGGCTGGAGCCCGAAGATCACGTCGAGGCTGTCCTTCAAACCCTCGACATCCCACTGCTCGGGATAGGTGCCGTCGGGGCAAGCGACCGCGACGAGCGCTTCGGCGGTTTCGGCGCGCATGTTGGTAATGATCTCGCTGACGTCCTCGGCGTCCATGATGTCGGCGCGCTGCTCGTAAATGACCTTGCGCTGATCGTTCATGACGTCGTCGAACTCGACGACCTGCTTGCGGATGTCGTAATTGCGCGCCTCGACCTTCTTCTGCGCGGTCTCGATCGCCTTGGAGATCCACGGGGACACGATCGCCTCGCCGTCCTCGAGATTCTTGTTCATCAACCGCGAGAACATCGTCTCGGGCCCGAAGATGCGGAGCAGATCGTCGTCGAGGCTGAGGTAGAAGCGCGAAAGCCCCGGGTCGCCCTGCCGGCCCGAGCGGCCGCGCAGCTGATTGTCGATGCGCCGGCTCTCGTGGCGCTCGGTGCCGAGCACGAACAGCCCGCCAGCTTCCAGCACCCGCGCCTTTTCGGCGATGATCTCGCCGCGGACGATTTCCGCCTGCGCCTCAAATTCGGCGGTGCCTTCGACCAGCTCCGAAAATTCGTCGAGCATCCGGAAAGCGAGGTTGCCGCCCAATTGAATGTCGGTGCCGCGACCGGCCATGTTGGTCGAGACGGTGACCGCGTTCATGCGTCCAGCCTGGGCCACGATATGCGCCTCATTCTCGTGGAAGCGGGCATTGAGGACCTTGTGGTCGATCCCCTTCTGCTCGAGAAATTCGGACAGCATTTCGGACTTTTCGATCGACACGGTGCCGACCAGCACCGGCTGACCGATCGCCTGCTTGGCCTTGATTTCGTCGGTGATCGCCTCGAATTTCTCGCCCATGGTCTTGTAGAAGACGTCGTCGTCGTCCTGGCGCAGGACTTGAACGTTGGTCGGGATCGCGACCACGTTCATCCGGTAGATGTCGAAGAATTCTGGCGCTTCGGTCATCGCCGTGCCGGTCATCCCCGACAGCTTGGGGTACATGCGGAAATAATTCTGGAAAGTGATCGAGGCGAGGGTCTGGTTCTCGGGCTCGATCGTCACCCCCTCCTTGGCCTCGACCGCCTGGTGAAGACCGTCCGACCAGCGCCGGCCGTCCATCATCCGGCCGGTGAACTCGTCGATGATGATGACCTTCTCATCCTTGACGATGTAATCGGTGTCCTTCTTGAACAGGACATTGGCCTTCAAAGCCTGGTTCAGGTGATGGACGACCTGGGTGTTGAGGATGTCGTAGAGGTTGCCGCCCTCCAGCAGGCCCGCATCCTCGAGCATTCGCTCGGCCTTTTCGGTCCCGTCTTCGGTGAGGACGACGCTGCGTTGCTTCTCGTCCTTCTCGTAATCCTCTTCCGCGAACTGCTTCACGACCGCGTCGACCCCCATGTAGAGGTCGGACTTGTCGTCGGTCGGGCCGGAGATGATCAGCGGGGTGCGCGCTTCGTCAATGAGGATCGAATCGACTTCATCGACGATCGCGTAATGGAACGGCCGCTGGACCATTTGCTCGCGCGTATATTTCATATTGTCGCGCAGATAGTCGAAGCCGAGTTCGTTATTGGTCGCGTAGGTGATGTCGCAGCGATAGGCGTCGCGGCGCTGCTCGTCGGTCAAATTAGGAACGATGACCCCGACGGTCATGCCGAGGAAGCGATAGACCTGCCCCATCCAGTCGGCGTCGCGGCGAGCGAGATAATCATTGACCGTGACGACGTGGACGCCCTTGCCTTCGAGCGCGTTGAGATAGACCGCGAGCGTCGCCACCAACGTCTTGCCTTCGCCCGTTTTCATCTCCGCGATCTCGCCGCGATGGAGCGCGATGCCGCCGATCAGCTGGACGTCATAATGGCGCTGGCCGAGCGTTCGGACCGCGGCCTCGCGCACCGTCGCGAAGGCTTCGGGGATCAAGGCGTCGAGCTTTTCGCCATTGGCGAGCCGCTCGCGCAGCCGGGTCGTCTGGGCGCTCAGCTCGTCGTCGTTCAGGGCCTGAACGTTAAGCTCCAGCGCGTTGACCGCCTCGACATATTTGCCGAGGCTGCGGACATAGCGGTCGTTGGCCGATCCGAAGATGCTTTTTGCCATCGAGGCGAACATGAAAATCCCTTAAAAGCCGGACATGGGTCCGTGGCCCCGCGCAAGGAGGCTGTCATGCGCGGGCGATGTAGGCAGCGCCCTGTGGCTAGTCAATCAAACCGCGGCGGCGGCGGGACCGTCGAGCTGCGCCTCGAGCCACTGCTGGATCTGGCTGCGCGGAGCAGCGCCGACCTTTTGCGCGACCGGCTGGCCGTCCTTGAACAGCAGCATGGTCGGGATCCCGCGCACGCCATAGCGACCGGGAGTCTCGGGATTTTCGTCGATGTTGAGTTTGACGACGGTGACCTTTTCACCCAGCTCGCCGGCGATTTCCTCGAGCGCCGGCGCGATCATCCGGCAGGGTCCGCACCATTCGGCCCAGAAATCGACCAGCACGGGCTTGGAAGCGCCGAGCACGTCGGTGGCGAAACTCTGGTCGGTGACCGTCTTGGTGGCCATGGCGTCACATTCTCCTTCAGGGACCCCTCGTGCGGTCCATATGGGGGTTCGACGCACAGCCCTCAAGCATCAAGCTCGATCAGCCGCGGCCCGGCGGTGTAGAGCAGGACCGAACGCACCGTCCGCCCCGGGAAAATTACCTTCAGCGCCTCGGCATAAGCGTCCATCTGGGCGCGATGCGAGCGGGGGATCGCCGCTTGGTCCGCGGGCACCTGTCCGGTTTTGTAATCGATCACCGAAACGCGGTTTTCCTCGACCAGCAAGCGATCGACCGTGCCGGCGACGACGCGGCCATCGGCGAGCGTCGCCGCGAGCGGCGCCTCAGCCAGCGAGCCCGGACCGAACAGGCTCGAAAAAGCCGGATCGGAGAGGATATCGCACACCGTCGCGGCCATCGCAGCGCGGTCGGCCGGGTCGCTCACCCCGGCGCTCCGCTCGAGCCAGGCAAGCGCGATATCGAGCCGCTTGGCCTCCGCCACCTCGGGCAAGCGCTCGAGCAGGCTGTGGATCAAGATTCCCCGCCGCGCCGCCGCTCGCATCGCCTCGCTCGGGGGCGCCGCCGCGGCATCGTCGGTGGTGATCGCCGAAGGCGCGAGGGGCCGCGGGGGCCGCTCCTCGACCGGCGCCGGGCGCTGCGCCCAGGCGGGAATGGCGATGGGCGCGACCTTGTCGGAGCGATCGCGCCGCTTTCGGATGCCTCCACCGCGTCCGTAATGCAGTGCAATTCCCCACTGCCCCTGGTCGCGCCGCTCGGCAGCGAGGCTGACCATCGCCTGCTCGACGATGCGGTGCCAGCTTTTGGCCGGGCGCGGGTCGGACCCGTCCTTCTTCTCCTTGGGCCGAACCCCGCTGACGATCAGCCGATCGGCGGCGCGGGTTAGAGCGACGTAGAGCAAGCGCATATGCTCCTCGAGGTCGCGCGCCTCTTCCTCAACGATTATCTGGTCGAACGGCGGGCAGCGCTCGTCCTTGCGCGGGCGCAGCAGCGGCGCTTTGCCCGCGCCCGCGATCTCCAGATCAAGCGCGATCGGGGTCCGCCCGAGCCGCGCGGGGTCGCCGGTGGCGTCGGCGATGATCACCACCGGCGCCTCGAGCCCTTTGGCGCCATGAACTGTCATCACCCGCACTTCGTTGGCGCCGCCGCCGGGATCGCGCTGAACATCGACCGTTCCGCGCGAGAACCAGTCGAGATAGCGGTCGAGCGAGGCGGTCTCGGTCCGTTCGAACTCGAGCGCGCTGTTGACCAGCTCGTCGATCGCGTCGCGCGCCGCGAGCCCGAGCCGGCCGTAAAGCTTGCGCCGTCCCTGCATCGGGCCGCCGAGAATGGTCTCGAGGAAACGCGACGGGCTGGCGAAGTCGGCGATCCGCAGCAGCTCAGCAAGCGCCTCGTGCGCCGCTCGGAAATGCTCGTCCTCCGCCACCCGCCCGCGCAATTCGCGCCACAGACTGCCCTTGCGGCCATAGGCCAGCGCCCGCAATTGCTCCTGATCCCACCCGATCAAAGGCGACACCAACAGACAGGCGAGGCTGAGGTCGTCCCCCGGCTGGACCGCGAATCTGACCGCCGCGAGCAGGTCCTGGACCGCCAGCGGCTCGTGCAGGTGAAGCCGATCGACCCCGGCCACCGGCACTCCCGCCGCGAACAGTCGCGCGACGAGCAGCGAAGCCAGCTCGCCGCGGCTTCGAACCAGCACGAGGATGTCTCCCGGCGACAGCGGCCGGCCGGTCGAGGGCAGCACCGGCGCCTCCTTCACCATCATGCGAATGCGCTCCGCCAGCGAGTCGGCATAATGGCGGTCGCGCAGGCTCACCCACCTTTCCTCGCCTTCGTCGCTCTCGTCCTCGTCCGGCGTCTCGACCGCGAACGGCTGCCACAGCTCAACCTCGCCCGGCCGCTCGCGGTGGTGGGCGAGGTGCGGCGGCGGCGGCTCGCGCAAGGCCAGCGCCTCGGGACCGAC
>JANNDN010000248.1:0-3245 GCA_031387795.1 Sphingomonas sp. | reverse complement strand
ATCGGTTCGTTGATGTTGGGCGAGGACAGCACCTTGTCGTCGAGGATGATGGCGAAGGGCTTGCCGACATTTTCCTGCGTCGTGCGCCCGAAGCGGCGGGCGCCGGCGCTGTTGAACTTGATGTTGATGACCGCGGCGTTGGACTGCGAGTCGAAGCCCTGCTTGGCGTCGATCAGCTGATCGCCCGAGACCATCACGCGGCGCTTGACCGCGATGAAGCCCGAGCCGTCGGCCAGCGGCAGGACTTGGGCGCCCGGCGGGGCGCGGCCCTGCTGGACCATGGCCGGGTCGGCATCGAGCGCGACCAGCTTGAACTCGAGCCGGGCGGTCTGGCCGATCAATTGTTTCAACGCCTCGGGGTCCTCGACGCCCGGGACCTGGACGAGGATGCGGTCCTCGCCCTGATTGACCACGGTGATTTCCTTGGTCCCCTGCGGGTCGATGCGGCGGCGCACGACGTCGCGCGCAACGGTCATCGCATCCTTGAGCGCCTTGGCCGATCCGGCCTCGGTCGGGGACATGACGATGCGGGTTGAATCGAGCACCTCGACGGTCCAGTCGCGGCTCCCGGTCAGGGCCACCGGCTGGGTCAGCGTGCGCAACCGCTCGACCGCGGCATCGACCTGGGCCGGATTGCGGATCAGGAACGAGAGGCGCCCGCCGGCGGTGGAAATGTCGCCGGCCGAGATCCGCGGGTCGCGGCGAAGCTCGGTCGAAACCATGTCCTCCATCGCCTGGAGGCGTTGCTTCTGGGCGTCGCGGGCATCGGCCTCGAGCAGCAGCTGACTGCCGCCGGCAAGATCGAGGCCGAGATTGATGTGATAGCTGGGCAGCCACTTGGGCCAGTAGCCGGCCAGCGTGGTGCCGGCGATCAGGCTGGGGATCGAGAGCAGCACTCCGACCGCGACGGTCAGCGAGACCATCCAGACCTTCCAGCGCGGGAAATCGAGCAAAGCCGGCGGTCCCTTGATTAATCGTTGGCGCGGGCGGGCGTGCCGCTCAGCACCGCGGTGACGGTCGACTTGATGACCTTGACGCGAACGCCGGCGGCGATCTCGACCTCGACCTCATCGTCGGCGACCTTGGTCACGCGGCCACGGATACCGCCGCCGGTGATCACGTCATCGCCCTTCTTGATCGCCGCCAGTGCCGCCTGATGCTCCTTCATCCGCTTTTGCTGGGGCCGGATCATGAGCATGTAGAAGATCAGGAAGATGAACAGCCAGGGCGCGAGGCTGACCAGGAACGTGGTCATTCCGCCAGCGTCGGCCGGGGCCGCCTGGACCATCAGATAAGAGGGGCTCGACATTGCGAATATGACTTTCCGTTTTGAAGCAGTTGGTCGGGGCGACTGGATTCGAACCAGCGACCCCCACACCCCCAGTGTGATGCGCTACCAGGCTGCGCTACGCCCCGACCGCCGGCGCGGACGATGTCCGTGACGGCGAGGGGCATCTAGGCAGAGGCGGTGGTCATGGCAAGGTGCGGCGCTCGAACTAGAGCGGCGGGCGGCGCTGGCGAACAGCGCCTGAAAAGCAGGGCGGTAGCCTTAGCTCGGGTCGATCGCGGCCTGGGCCCGGACCCATTTGATCAGCTCGTCGAGCTGGATCGCCTGTTCGGTCGCGATCAGCCGGTCGGGGTCAGGAAGTCGATCCTGGCCGGGGGCTTGAGCAGGCTTTCCGGGGGCAGCGGAAAGGCGGGACACTGGCGGGTTTCGGGAAGCACCGCGATCCGCGGTGGCGGGGTTTTCGCGCAGGCGCCCAGAAGCAGCGCGAGCGCGAGCGATACGGGCCTGGAAATCATTGTCGCTACTCCGGTTGATAGAGGTCTGGGCGGCCTCGACACGCAGGGTGTTGACGTGGTCGGCGGCGCGCGCGGCGGTGGCGGCGGCGGCATAATCGGCAACCAGCCGGGCGCGCTCGGCCTCGCCGGTGCGGTGAAGCTCTTCGAACCTGGCGCTCTGCTTGCGGAAGTGGCGGGTCTCGACCTTCTGGACGACCAGCAGCAGCGCGAGGCAACCGGCGACGACGACACCGACGATCCCTTGCGGTCCGAGCAGGCGGAGCAGCGCAATCATCGCGCGGCCTCCTCGTACGAAGCCTCGAGCGTCGCCCCCTCGCGGCCCGCCGAGACCTTGAACCGGCCGACCGGACCACCCGCGAGCAGCCCGACGATAACCGCCACCATCGCGGCGATGAATCCGCCGAGCGACCAGCCGAAGATGACGACGATGCTATGTTCCTCACGCGCCGACCAGCCGCCCCACATCAACAGCACAATCATCGCCACCGCGGCGAGCCCGCAGAACATGCCGGCGGCGGCGGCGAGGAGGCCGTAAACCAGGCGCTGGCCCTCGGCGAAAGTTGCGGGCGGCGGAAGTCTCATCGTGTAACCTTCAAGTTTTAAATCGGGGGGTCTTCTATTTCTTCTACTTCGTGGATTTTGCGGCGTTCACAGGTCGCCGATCCGGTTGGCGAGCCAGCCGTAGAGGAATGCCTCATTGGCGGGGCGGCGCTCGGCGAGGCGCAGGTAACGCTCGCCCTGGAGCGCATCGAGCGCCCGCAGGAGGATTGTTTCGCCGCTTTTCGTCCGCACGGCGCCGTAGCGGCGCAGCGCATCGAGGGTCTCCGGGCCGATCCTGCCGTCGGGGACGAGGTCGGGGAAATCCCGACCGCTGCGGTTGAGAGCGGTCAGCGCGCGCTGAAGGAAGGTCACCGCAACCGCGGGTCCCATGTTGACGCCGCAGTCGAACAGCTCAGCGGCGATGCGCGGCGAACCAGCGGCGACGGCGTCGAACCGCGGTCGCAGCCAATAGAGCCGGCGATAGATCGCCACCGCTTCCTCGCGCGGCATCAGCTTCATCGGGCCGAAATAGCCTTGCGCCCGAGCGACCGCCTCGGTGATCCCGAAAGCGGTCGGCCCGCCACGATCCGCCGGATGATTCACATAACCGCCCTCGCGATCGATCAGCGAATCAATCAACCGTTCCGCCAAATCCGCCATTCTTGCCTCAACCTCCATAGCTTCGGTTCGCGTAACTAACCTTTTTGGTTCGTTGTAGGAAAGTGTTTTTAACCGCCACTGGGCTGGGAACGAGGATTGGGGCTGTTAGAGTGCTGGGAATGCGACACCTTCCCCTGCTCCTTGGCGCGATGACTCTGGCCTCGACCGCGCCGGCCAACGCGGCCTTGCGCCCGGTCGAGCAGCGCATGATTGCGACGGTCGATGCCGAGCAGGCGCGGACC
>JANNDN010000246.1:0-1925 GCA_031387795.1 Sphingomonas sp. | reverse complement strand
CAGCCGGCGATCACCGGCACTTTGCCCGCGGCGACCTCGACCGCAATCTCGATCAGTCGGATGTGTTCTGCGTCGGTCAGGGTCGCGGCCTCGCCCGTGGTGCCGCAGGGAACCAGCCCGTCGCTGCCCTGTTCGATCTGCCAGGCGACAAAGACTCGGAATAGCGCTTCTTCGACTCGGCCTGCCGCAAATGGAGTCACGAGCGCGGGAATCGAGCCGAAAAACATGATTAGCTTCCTTGGCGCATGATTTGGGGGCGATCGGGCCGCCTGCGTTCAGGGCCTGATAAGGAGGGCGAAGGCAAGATGTCCAGCATGTGGCGCGTCGCGTTCCTCCTTCCCCTGACCTTTGCGGTCGCGACCTCGGGCTCGGCCCAGGGACCCGTGGTGGGTGCCCAGCCCCGCGCCGCCGCACCTGCGGTGGGTTACGCACTCAACGACTGGCGTAATCTGCGTCAATCGAGCGGCTATGCCTTCGCCAATTATGCCAGCTTCCTCATCGCCAATCCCGAATGGCCCGACGAGGACAAGCTCCGGCGCTGGGCCGAAGCGGCGATGCGCCCGGGAGAAAATGGCGCGACATTGCTCAATTTCTACGCCCGCTCGACCCCGCAATCTGGCAATGGCTGGGCGCGGCTCGCCGATGCGCAAGCGCAATATGGCCGCATGGCGGAAGCGATGAACGCGGCGCGCGAGGCGTGGGCGGCAGCCGATCTGTCGGCCACCGACGAGCAGGCGCTGTGGGCGCGTTACGGCACCAGCCTGACCCGAGCGGACCACGACCGCCGCGTCGACGCCTTGCTGTTCGCCAAGAAGCCAAGCGACGCCTACCGCTTCATCGCCATGGCGACGCCGGCCAGGCAGGCAGCGTTTCACGCCCGCGTCGCGATGCAGTCCAACGCCGCCGACGCGGACACGCGCTATCGCTATGTGATGGCACAGGTGACCAGCGACGCCGGGCTGATGATGGACCGCGCCCGTTACCTTCGCGCTCAAAATTACGGTGTCGCGGCGCGTCAACTGGCGGCGCGCACCCACCAGTTCGCCTATCGCCCGGCGGACGTCGAGCGCTTTTACGAGCTGCTGCTGATACTCGCCGGCGTGGCCGCGGAGGCGCGCGACTATGGTCAGGCCTATAATATCGCCCGCCAGCTCGACGACGCTTTGCCGCCGGGGGCGAGCCTCTCCGCCCAATCCTATGGCGTGCGCGACGACTATACGAGCCTCGCCTGGCTCGCCGGGCGCGCGGCGTTCGACCGGCTCGGCAATTACAGCGGCGCTCGCGCGATGTTCGATCGCTATTCGCGCGGCGGCAAGTCGCTCCAGGTCCGCACCAAGGGCGAATATTGGGCCGGTCGCGCCGCTCAGGCCGAGGGCCGCTCAGCCGATGCGACCAGCTATTTCACCCGCGCCGCGGCGGTCCCGAGCCTGTTCTATGGTCAGCTTGCGCTCGAGCGGATTGGCCGTCCGGTGCCAGCTCCGCCCCAGGCGATGCCGTCGTTCGTGACAACCCCGGCACAACGGACTGAATTCGCCTCTCGCCGTCTCGTCCAGGCGCTGCGCATCGTCGGTCAGCAGGGCCGCCCGACGGAGCAGACCCTGTTCGTCCAGGCTTTGGCCAAATCGCTCGACAGTGACAGCGACCGCTTCCTCGCGCTCGATCTCGGCCAGCAATTGCGCCGCCCCGATCTCGCGGTATGGGTCGAGCGGATGGCGAGGAATGACGGCCAGCAATTTTATTATCGGCAGTCCTATCCCAATCTGCCCAATGTCACCGGTGATCGCTGGACCCTGGTCCACGGCATTTCGCGGCAGGAAAGTTCGTTCGATCCCTATGCGGTGAGCCACGCCGGGGCGCTCGGCACGATGCAGCTGATGCGCGGCACCGCGCGCGAGCAGGCGGGCAAGATGGGGCTCGGCTACGAT